>NZ_BAAAHE010000020.1:0-14795 GCF_039525035.1 Sporichthya brevicatena | reverse complement strand
GGCCCCCGTTGGCCGGACGCAACGGTCAGCGGGTGTCGAGCACGACGAACGACTCGCCGAGGCGGCCCGCCGGCAGGTTCCCGGCCGCCGCCTGGGCGGTGGCCCACGCGCGCATGCGGTCCTCGAGATCGGTCAGGTGGGCCGTCTGGGACACGTGCGCCCACAGCGCCGCCATCTTGCGGTCGAAGGTGTCGGTGATGTCGACCGTGACGTCGCCCCCGCCCGGCGCCAGCATCCAGATCTCGGACACGGTGTGGGGCGCGAGACCCTCCGCGGCGACCAGCTCCGGGTGGGCGAATTCGTTGCGGGCGTCGGGGTAGACGGCGCAGAACGTGGCCTCGCCGGTGGCCGTGTGGTCCGGGTGGCTGCCGTACATGCTGCGCAGGTCGCGGATCGGATTCTGGGTGATCACACG
The DNA here is from genome assembly GCF_039525035.1 of Sporichthya brevicatena. Lineage (NCBI taxonomy): Bacteria > Bacillati > Actinomycetota > Actinomycetes > Sporichthyales > Sporichthyaceae > Sporichthya > Sporichthya brevicatena. Next base: position 14,380 of record NZ_BAAAHE010000020.1, on the reverse strand, counting down.
CGTCGGCCGGAACTGCCGAATCACGCGGGAGATGTCGCGGCGCAGCTCCAGGCTGACCGTCAGGCGGCCGTCCGGGTAGCCGAGGAACTCGACCTGCCGGACGCCGACCACCGACGCGGCCTTGAGCTGCTCCTCACGCCGCTGAGCGGCCATCTCGGCGCGCGTGATCGAGGGGTCGCTCCCGCCGGCGTCGCCGTCGGTGACGATGCAGTAGGCGACCTCGATGCCCTCCGCGGTCCAGCGGGCGATCGAGCCGGCGACGCCGTAGTCGACGTCGTCGGGATGGGCGGTGACGACAAGGACACGGGTCTGTTCGGGCGTGACGTCGGTCATGTCCAGGAGCAACCGCGGCACCCCCCGGGTGAATTCCGCGCGCCGGTCGGGGTAGTTCGGCCGGGAGTCGAAGGAGATCCCCATGCCCGTGTCCGTGGCCCGTTCCGCCCCCGTCGTCCTGACCGCCGTGCTCGTCCTGGGTACCGCCGCCTGCGGCGAGGACGAGATCTACGACGACGACGGCCCGCTCAACCCGAGCTCCCAGACCACGGCCACCCCGCAGACCTCCGAGCCCGGCCTCGCCGACGCCGGGACCGCGTCGCCGATCCCGACCCGGGGGGACGACGTCGGCATCGGCGGCCAGGAACGCTCGGACGGCCAGGACGCCGAGCAGTAGCCCCTAGGAATTCATGATCGAGGTCGAGCAGAACTCTCCGGAGACCGCCGAGGACCCCCGCCTGACGCAGCTTCAGGCCGAGGTGGACGGCCTGCGCCTCGCGATGCGCAACCGCGGGGTGATCGAGCAGGCGAAGGGCATGGTGATGCTCCGGCTCGACGTCGACGAGGACGCCGCGTTCGACCACCTCCGGGTGCTGTCGAACCGCACGAACCGCAAGCTGGTCGACGTCGCCACCGACGTGGTGCGCACGCGGGGAGCGGACGTCGCACCCGACTGATCGCGTGTGCCCGTCGCCGGGGCGGGGAAGCCTGCAGGGGTAAGCCCGTCCACGAGGAGGTGCCCCGATGTCGCAGCCGTCGGAGGACAACGAGATCTACAACGGCTACAGCGTCGACGACGAGGACCAGCCCCAGTCGATGGGCGACAGCCTGGTCGACGAGCGAGGCCTGAAGGAGCCGCTCGACGAGGGGTTCTCCCCGCCCGAGAAGTGGTCCGCCGGTCAGCGCTACGGGAACACCGACTGGGAGGAGTCCCACGGGGAGTCCCTGGACCAGCGGCTCGCACAGGAGGAGCCTGAGAACCGCGACGACGACCGGGAGTCCGTCGGCGGTGAGGTCGGTGCCCAGCGGGCCGGCCGCCTGGTCGAGGACGACGCCGGAGCGCGGAGCGATACTGACAAGGACCTGTTCGCCACGGACGTCGGCATCGACGGTGCCGGCGCATCGGCCGAGGAGGCAGCAGTGCACGTGATCCCGGATCCGGACGAGATTCCCGACGCCGAGCGCGTCGTCGACGAGGTCGGCACGGACGTGCTGGACGACGCCGACCCCACCGAGCTCGCGTTGTCCGACGAGGAGCTGCTCGACGCGGAACGACGCGTCGCGCTGCCGGAGGACAGCAAGCTCTGAGCTCGGCCTGAGCAGGCAGAATGATGCGCGACCCGCGTCCTTCTGCAAGGAGGCCCCCGTGCCGGCTGCGTCCGAGCTGGTGCTCGCCGCCGAGCCGGACGCCGCCACCAAGGCCCGCCGGTTCGTCGCCGCCGAGCTGGCCGACGCCCCCGAGGACACGGTCAGCACGGCCGAGCTCGTCGTCACCGAACTCGTCACGAACTCGGTGCTGCACGCCGCGGCACCCATCGTCGTGCGCGTGCGGGGCATGGACGGCGGGGCGCGGATCGAGGTCGAGGACGGGGGCCGCGACCTGCCGATCGCGCCGCCGCTGAACCCGCACTCGATGACCGGACGCGGCCTCGCTCTCGTCGCCGCGACCACCGCGGGCTGGGGGGTCGAGCCGGCCGCGAACGGGCGCAAGATCGTCTGGGCCGAGGTGAGCTCGGGGCCCGGCGGGGCGAACGCGCACCCGCTCGCCGACCTCGACCTCAGCCAGTTCGCCGACGCGGACGACAACGACACCGACGAGCCGGTCTTCACCGTCCGGCTCGGCTCGGTGCCGACCGACCTGCTGCTCGCGGCGAAGGGCCACGTCGACAACGTCCTGCGCGAGTTCCACCTCGTCACCGCGGGGACCGACCTGCTGGAGAGCCGGCCCCCGCCCGAGCTCGTCGAGCTCATCGACACGATGGCGGAGGACTTCGCCCTCGCCCGGAACGAGATCAAGCGCCAGGCTGTCGCCGCGGCCGAGCGGGGTGACGTCGAGACCGACCTGGTGCTGACGCTGCCCGTCTCGGCGGCCGCCGCGGGTGAGCGGTACCTGGCGGCGCTGGACAAGGTCGACGCCTACGCGCGCAACGCGGCGCTGCTGACGTTGGAGACGCCGCCGGCGCACCGGGTGTTCCGCCAGTGGTACGTCCAGGGGCTCATCGACCGGTTGCGCGCCCTCGCCGCCGGTGGCCCGCTCCCGGTCGTGCCGAGCTTCCCGCAGGCGCTGGCGGCCGAGGTCACGCGGCTCTCGACGCTGCGCGACGTCTCGGACCGGCTCAGCCGGCTGCAGCTCATCACTGGCGAGCTCAGCCAGGCGCGCGGGGTCGCGGACATCGCCGAGACCCTGACCTCCTCCGCGGCCCGGCACCTCGACGCCACCGGGTCGGCGATCCATCTGCTCCGCGGCGCGACGCTGGAGCCGCTCGCCGCCGGGGGCGAGGCCGACGGCCGCGTCGTCGACCTCACGAGCGACGACCCCGTCGCCGAGGTGGCCCGGACCCGGCGGTCCCTCGAGTTGCGCGGGCGCGCCGCCGGCGAGCGCTTCCCCGGCCTCGCAGCCCGCTTCGCCGAAGACCGGACCCTGCACGTCGCCCCGCTGGTGGTGGGCGCGGAATGCATCGGGGTCCTGACCGTGACGTTCCCGCTCGTCGGACTCGACGAGGAGAGCCGCAGCTCGATCGTCACGACGCTCGCGGACACCCTGGCGCAGGCCCTGGAACGGGCGATCAGCTCGGAGCGGGTCGCCGAGGCCAACGCGAAGTTGGCCGCCGCGAACGAGCGGCTGGCGTTCATCGCGGACGCCTCGATCGTGCTCTCCGGCACGCTCGACTACGACGCGACGTTGCAGGCGACGCTGAACCTGATGGTCCCTCGGTTCGCCGACTGGTGTTCGGTACAGCTCGCCGAGGACGGCGCCCTGCGCATGGCCGCGATCGCACACGTCGACCCGGAGCGGAACGTCGTTGCGCAGGAGATGATGCGGCGCTACCCGGTGCAGCCGAACACTGACATCGGCACCGGCCGGGCGATCCGCACCATGCAGCCGGAGCTGTTCGACCACGTCACGCCCGACATGCTCGCCACGGCCGCCGTGGACCTGGGGCATCTGAAGCTGCTGCACCAGCTCGGTAGCGACACCGCGCTGGTCGTGCCGTTCTCGTTCCAGGACGAGATCGCCGGCGTCCTGACGCTCGTGTATGCGGACGACTCCCGGCGCTACGTCCCCAGCGACGTGCCGTTCGCGCAGGACATCGCGCGCCGGGTCGCGGCGGCGCTGCGCTCGGCCGCGGCGTACCGGGAGAAGACGGGGCAGCTCGCGGACGTCCGTCGCGTCGCCGACGCCGCACAGCGCGCGATCCTCGCCCCGCCGCCCGCGCAGATCGGCCCGGTCGCCCTCGCCGCGCGGTACATCGGCGCCGCGGCCGAGGCCCAGGTCGGCGGGGACCTGTACGAGGTCGTCGCCCGGCGCGGGTCGGTCCGGCTGCTGATCGGGGATGTCCGGGGCAAGGGGCTGTCCGCGGTACGGATGGCGACGATCGTGCTCGGCGAGTTCCGGGCCGTCGCGGCGGAGCTAGCGGACCTGCCGGCCGTCGCCACCCAGCTCGACCGGCGGCTGCGCCCCCACCTCGGGGAGGAGGACTTCGTCACCGCCCTCCTGGCCGAGATCTCCGACGACGGCAGCTTCTCCGTCACGTCCTGCGGGCACCCGCCCGCCCTGCTGCTGACGGACAGTCAGGTTATCGAGGTCGGGTCGGAGTTCACCCTCCCCCTGGGCCTGGGCGCAGAGCCCGTCGTCGACACCGGCCGCCTCTCCCCCGGCGACCGGCTCCTGCTCTACACCGACGGCGCCATCGAGACCCGGGACAGCGAGGGCCGGTTCCTCAACTTCGTCGAGCTCCTCCGCCTCGAGCTCGGCCGCGACCACGGCGAGCTCCTCGACGCCGTCCTCACCTCGCTCCGCGCCCGCGCCGGCCGCTCCCGCCTCAACGACGACCTCGCCCTCCTGATCGCCGAGTACCGCGGCCCCGCCTGACCGGTACACCGCCTGTGCCCACCGCCCACCGACCGGTGCACCGCCCGGGTCCTGTGCGCCGCCTGTGCCGCGCCTGTGCCGATGTCAAAAAAGGGTGACACCCCTTACTGCGCAGTAAGGGGTGTCACCCTCTTTTTGACACGGCGGTCCGGCGGCGGTCAGTCAGGAGAGGTCGCGGACGAGTCGGGCGGCGGACTTCGCCTCGCGGCGGGCGGCGGTGAGCTGCTTCTTCGCCCAGTCCAACTGCTGGGTGAGGTTGTCGACGGTCGCGGTGAGCTCCTCGACCCGACGGTCCGCCTCGGCGGCGGCCTTCGCGGCGGCGTCGTCCTTGCCCTTGCCCTTCGCCGCGGGCTTCGGCTTCTCCGGCGGGGACGGGACGGCGACGAGGGTCGCGAGGGCGGGCATCTCACCGAACCCGGCCCAGAAGAGCGCCTTGGTCAGGCGGCCGCTGCGGACGGCCGCCCCGAACTGCTCGGTCGCGAGCGCGGCGGTGAGGGTGCTCTCGACCTCCTCCGCGACCGAGGCGCTGACCGGCTGCCCCAGCTCCTCAGCGAGGGCCTTCGCCTGCCGCGTCAGGGCCGGGACGCGCAGGTTCCGCTCCCGGCTCAGGGAGCGGATGCGGTCGGGGTCGCGGGCGCGCTCGGCGGAGCGGAGGTCGTCGCCGAGTTCGAGGAGCGCGTCGACGTCGTCGGGGTGACGCCGCACCAGCTGGTTGACGACCCACGCGGACGTCGAGGGCTTGGGCAGGGCGGTGATCGCAGCGGCGAGATCACGATCCTTCGCCTTCGCCGCCTTCGCCGTCTTCGCGGCCGCGTTGCGCGCCGCGACGAAGTCGGATGCCGGCAGCCCGTACAGCTCGTCGGCGACCGTGCTCAGCTCGTCAGCCACGCGCCTGACGCTATCCGGGCGTCCGCCGATGTGGCTGCAACGGCAGCCACATCGGCAGACGCAGTCAGCTCGCCAGGGCCTTGCGGACCAGGTCGCGGGTGCGGTCGAAGATCGACGCCATCGGTCCGGCGAGGTTGTTCGCCGTCGCCGAGTTCACCGCCGGGTGCGGGTGCGTCGGGGCGATCGCCTCGGACGCCTTGAGCATGGTCGCCATCATCGCGGCCTGCCCCTTCTTGCCCTCGTCGATCGTCTTCTGCTTGAGGTAGCGGAACTCGTACTGCTCCTCGTGGACGGCGTGCATGATGACCGCCTCGCGGAGCTGGGCGAGCAGGGCGTCGAAGGCCTCCCCGTCCGGGCCGATCTTCTCGAGCTCGGCGAGCATCTCCTTCGCCTGCCGCTCCTCCTCGATGCGCGCGTCGGCGATGGCGTCGCCGCCGTCGACCTTCGCTCGCGTCATCGGCCGGAGCACCTGCTCCTCGGCCGTCTCGTGGACGGCCAGCATCGTGACGAGCCGGGAGAAGGCGTCGGCCTTCGCCTCACCCGTCGAGCCCATCACCTCGGTGAACAGGTCGCGGATCATCATGTGCTGCCCGATCAGGAAGGCGATCGGGTCGGTCTCGGCAGCCAAGACGTCGAGTTCGACGCCGGGCTCGCTCAGTTGCGCAGTCATCTGACGTCCTTTCAGCTCGCGGCGCCGGGGGCGACCGCGACCTGGTCGAGCGGCGACTGGCGCAGCTCGGGCCGCGGGTGCTCGCCGTCGGTCTCCATGCGGTAGTCGCTCCCGCCGAACATCTCCTCGTGCTGGGCGATGACGGCGTCGCTCGCCGGCAGCTCGCCGCCGAGCAGGGCGTCCTGCATGGCCTGGAAGCGCTCGTGCGCGTCCTTGACGAAGCCGGTGCCGAGGGTCGTGAGGTCGATCTGCGTGTCGAGCAGCTCGCGCAGGTAGGCCTTGTTCGGCTCGAAGGTCATCGGCGGGTCCAGCTCGGCCGGGAGCATCTCGACCGGGTCGCGGCCCTCGTGCTTGCGCATGAGTTCGATGGCCTCGTGCAGCTGGCCGAGCTCCTGGTTCAGGTGCAGCTCCCAGATCGCCTTCACCCGGCGGTCGGACTCCTGCTCCATGAACGACCAGTAGAGCCAGCACTCGTTGTACTCGTGCAGGACGAGACGCTCGAACCAGGTCTCGGTGGGGTCGAGCAGCGAGCCGTAGTGCGTGACGTGCTCCTCCTCCACCATCGCGATCTCCTGGTAGAGCTGGCGCGCGATCGGCTCCATGTACTGCGGGCCGACGTTCATGTAGAAGTTCATCGTCTGTTGCTCGGCCGCGACCAGCGTCAGCGAGTGCAGCTTCGAGCGCGGGTCCGTTGTCTTCGCGTTGTACGGCTCGCGGACGTTGTCGATCGGGTGCCGGTGGTGGTACCGCGTCGGGCGCCCGGGCATGACCTCGGTGAGCGAGTCGACGATCCGCTCCGCCTTGCGGTGCTGGATCATCTCGTAGAGGTTCGCGTACCGGTACAGGTGGTCGAAGTCCTCGAGGACGCCGAACTCGTACGCCTGCCGCAGGTACGGGTCGGGTTCCTGACGCGCCAGCCACGCCGTCAGGTCGATCGCGACCTGCTCGTAGGAGATCGTCGTCTCCAGCGCGGAGGACGATCCTGGCAGCAGCCAGTTCACGACCTTCTGCTGCTGCTGCTCGATGTAGCGGGTCTGCGCCAGCGCATGCTTGAGCGCCATGTCCGGGCAGTTCCGATGGAACTGGTGGCTGAACAGGATCGACTCGACCTCGATGCCGTTCATCACGATGATGCGGCACTTCGTGTACGGGTCGGCGAGGTCGGGGTCGACGGGTTCGACGTCGAGCTCACGCCAGTTGCGGAGCTGGTCGGCGACGGGGATGCCCTTGTGGTCGAGGGGGTTGAAACCCATGGCGGTCCTTTCGGGCGGGAGGAGCACACCCTCCGGGCGGAAAGGCGGCTACCGCCGGGCTACCCGGCGCCCGGAAGCACATGCGGTGCTCGGCGGCTGGATTGACGACCGCCGGGTAGCGGTCGGGCATGACACGACGACGTGCGCTGGTGCTGGGGAGCAGCGGCGTCCTGGGCATCGCCTGGACGCTGGGGACGCTCGCTTGCATCGAGGAGGAGACCGGATGGGACGCCCGCGAGGCGGACCTCATCGTCGGGACCTCGGGGGGATCACTGATCGCGACGCTGCTGCGGGCCGGGTACTCGGTGCCCGAGCTGTGCGAGGCGCACCTGGCCGAGATCGAGGGCGTGCTGCCCGCCGAGATGGCTGAGGACGTCCCGACCAAGCTCGCGTCGACTCTCGCCACCCAGCCGGCGCGGCCGCCGCTGCCGTGGCCGACGCCCGGGTCCGTGCGGCTCGCCGCCCGTGGCCTGCTAACGCCCTGGCGGACGCCGCCGCTGGCGACGCTCGCCGGCCTGCTGCCGCGAGGGCGCGGATCTCTCGACCACGCCGAGGAGTTCGTCGCGAACCTGCGGTCCGGGCCCGCGCGGGCGGACACCCAGGTCGTCGCCATGAACCACCGCACCGGCGAGCGGACCGTCTTCGGCCGCCCCGGTGAGCCGGAGGCCGAGCACTCGCGCGCGGTCATCGCGTCGATGGCGTTCCCGGGCTGGTTCACGCCGGTGCGCGTCGGCCGCGACCGGTACGTCGACGGCGGCCTCTGCTCGCCGTGCAGCGCCGATCTGGCCGACGACGCGGACGAGGTCTTCGTCCTCGCTCCGCTGGCCGGGATCGCGCTGACCCGCCCACGTTCGCCACTGGCGCTCGCCGACTGGGCCTACCGCTGCACGGCGGCCCGCATGGTCGAGCGCGAGGCCGAGACGCTGCGCGCCGGTGGGGCATCGGTCCGTGCGTTCGCGCCCGACGCCGAGGCGCTCGCCGTGCTCGGGCGCAACATGATGAACGGCGCCGCCCGGTGCGAGGCGCTCCGGTTCGCGCACGACCACCCGACCGAACTCGTCGCCTGACCCCCCTCGTTGGAGATGACATCTCCAACGACAGAGGCCCTTCCCGGTGGAGATGTCATCTCCACCGGAAAGGGCCCTCGCACCTGGAGATGTCATCTCCAGGGGTGGGTCAGTGGTGGACGTCCTCGCGGCGGACGATCGTGCTCCGGCGGCTCGGGGTGAGCGCCAGGGCGAGGGCGAGCATCCCGACGACGAGGCCGCCGTGCAGCCAGTTGTCCGCGGTGTTCACCGGGAGGAAGTTGGCGTCACTCCCCTGGTCGACGACGACGCCGTACACCAGCACGAGCGCGTAGACCATCGCGCCGCCGACCAGGTAGGTCGAGGCACCCCGCACGGACCGAGCCATCGCCAGGCCCACCACGCCGAAGGCGAGGTGGACGATGTTGTGCAGCACGGAGACATGGAAGATGCCCAGCAGTTCGGCCTGCGACCCCATGTTCGCGTGGTCGTGGCCCACGATCTCGAGGTTGTCGACGTTCGTCGTGAGCCCGGGGACGAACCCCGCCACGCCCACGAGCAGGAACGTCGCCGCAACGACGGTGGTCGCGAGCTTGAGTAGGTGCGCCTTGCGGTCCTGCTCACCCATCGGCCGGTCGACCGTGGGTGACGAGGTTCCGTGTCGCATCGTGACCTCCATCCATGGGCCGGGCGGATCCCGGCCATCGATGGGGACTACCCGGGTTCGCCGAAGTGATCGAGCAGAGCGGCCCGAAAGTTCGGGGTGGCCGCCAGACGACGCAGGTCGGCCGCAGCGTCGGGATCCAGGACCGCGACGGAGAACTCGGCCCGCGCCGTCTCGATCTCCGCGCGCCAACTCTCGATCGAGGGTGGATTCTCCGAGATCAGGAGCGGCAGCCGGGCGCGCGGGAGCGGCGGGAGCGCGTCGACGGAGACGACGAGGGCAGCGAGGCGCCGGCTCCGGAACGCCCCGAGGGCCGCCTCCGCCCGCGACGGGCGCATCGGCGGCGGGGCCCACACCTGGGCGGGGAGGCCGTCGGCGCTGAGCCGCTCGGCCCGGCGGCGGGCCGCCTCGCGGGTCGGGCAGACGACCAGGGCCCGCCCGTGCTCGGCGACGAAAGCGGTGACCGCGGCTCCGCGGGCACGGACGCTCCCCACCTGACGGATGCTGAGCGAGCTGCCGGGATCCCACCCGCCACCGGCGTGGAGGGGGTCGGTGAGATCGTGCGCAGCGATCAACGCGTCCCGCTCCGCCGGATCGGCCCGCGGCGTGATCACCAGCAGCGGCGGGTCCCCGAGCCGGCGCCGGACGGCGGCGGTCCGCTCGGCCTGCTCGGCGGTCAGCCGGTGCGCGTCGTCGACGACGACGAGCCCGATCGGGTGTTCCGACGGGCCGTCGCCGATGCGGTCGGCCGGCGTGAACAGGAACTCCGGCGGCTGGGCCTCCGCGCGCATCGCGACGAGGTCGGCCGGGCCCGGCGGACGGGCAGTCAGCGGCGCCGGTTCCCCGGGCGGGACGTCGCGCGGGGGCGGCCCGACGACGGCCGGCACCGCCGGCGACCGCGGCAGGAACGGCGGGTGGACCCACCACGTCAGGCCCTTGGTCGCGAGTCCGGCGGCGAGACCGGCCGTCGAGCCGCCGGTGCCGGGGCGCATCACGAGCAGGACGTCCCGGCCCGCGGCGGCGGCCTCGACCGCGGCGCATTGGGCGGGCGTCGGCTCGTCGATGCCCAGCGTCCGGAACGCCGCCGGCACCGGGAGCCCGTCGCCCCGCACCGGCCAGGCCGGGAAGACGTCGGGCGGCCAGAGATAGCCGTCGTCGGACTCCGGGTCCGCGGCGGCCTCAGCCGGGAAGCGTTCGGCGTACCACTCGGGTTCCTTGCGCAGCAGCGCGAACCGGTGCGAGCGGTGCAGCGGCTCCCACCCGAACCACGGCGGCAGCGGCGGGTCGTCGGGCTCGACGCCGTCGGACCACTCCAGGAACTTGTCCGCGAGGGTGTCGGCGTAGCCGCGTCGCACCCACTCGCGGCAGTTCTCGCGGCCGTAGCGGACCAGACCCGGGACGAACCCGCGCCACATCCGCACGGCGGGGTGGTTGCGCCACGCATAGGTCTCGAAGGTCAGCGCCCGCAGGATCTGGAACGTCTCGACACGTTGCTTGCCGAGCCGGCGGTCGTCGAGGACCACACTGCTCGCCCGCAGGTCCGGATAGGGCAGGAACGTCTGCACCCTGAGGTATCTGCCCGGCTCGCGCGGGCAGAACCTCTCCCGTGCCCGAGGGACACCTGATCCATCACTTCGCCGACCGGATCCGCGCCGACCTGGGCGGGACGGAGATCCGCGCGACCTCGCCGCAGGGCAAGTTCGACGCCGGCGCCCTGGACGGCCGGCGCCTGCTCGACGTGCGCGCGGCCGGCAAGCACCTGTTCTACGACGTCGAGGACGCGCCCGCCGTCCACGTCCACCTCGGGATGCGGGGGCTGTTCCTGCACCACCCCGACCCCACGACACCGGCGCGCACCGGCACCCGACTGCGGCTCGCGAACGACGACGCGGCGTGGGACCTGATCGCCCCGTCCGCCTGCGACCTCCTCGACGCCGCCGAGGTGGCGCGCATCCTCGCCAAGCTCGGCCCCGACCCACTCGGCCCCGACGATCCCGCCGCCGCGGTCACGGCACTGCGGTCGTTCCGCGGCCCCGTCGGCGCCGCCCTGCTCGACCAGTCGGTCTGGGCGGGCGTCGGCAACGCGTGGCGGGCCGAACTCCTGTTCCTCGCGCATCTGCACCCGCGCACGCCGTGCGCGGACCTCAGCGCCGACCAGGCCACCGCACTCTGGGAACTGACGCGCCGTCTGATGGCGCTCGGCCGCGACGCCGGTCAGGTCGTCAGCGACCCCACGGACCCCGACGAGCGGTGGGTCTACAGACGCGCGACCTGCCGGCGCTGCGGCACCGCCGTCGCCACCGCCGCGGTCGCGGGCCGCACCGCCCACTGGTGCCCGGCCGAACAGGACGAGCAGGTCCACGCCCTGCCTACCCGGTGACGAGCCGACCTGGAGGACCGATGGAGACCGACCGCACAGCCGATCTGACCTTCGGTGGGACCGCGACGACCCTGCTTCGCCTCGGGCCGTTCACCCTGCTCACCGACCCGAACTTCCTGCACCAGGGTCAGCGGGCGTACCTCGGCTACGGACTCTGGAGCAAACGGCGGACCGAGCCCGCCCTGCTGCCCGCCGACCTCCCCGCGTGCGACGCCGTCCTGCTCTCCCACCTGCACGGGGACCACTTCGACCGCGTCGCGAAGCGCGAGCTGGACCACGAACTCCCGGTGCTGACCACCCGTCAGGCTGCAAAGCGCCTCCGCGGGTGGGGTTTCGGCGCGGCCGACGGCCTGGAGCCGTGGGCCACGCGCACCCTGACTCAGGGCGGCGAACGGCTGACGGTGACCGCCGTCCCCGGCACGCACGGGCCGGGCCCGATGGGCGCGATCCTGCCGCCGGTGCAGGGGCATGTGCTCGAACTCGGCACCGGGAGCGACCGGTTGCGCGTCTACGTCACCGGCGACGTGCTCTTCCGCCCGCAGTTGCGCGAGGTCGTCGAGCGGTGCGGGCGTCTGGACACGATGGTGATCCACCTCGGCGGGACCCGGGTGCTCGGCATCCTCGTCACGATGGACGCCCGGCAGGGGACGGATCTGGTCGAGCTCCTGGAGCCCACCGTCACCGTCCCGATCCACTACGACGACTACGGCGTCTTTCGCTCCCCGCTGTCGGAGTTCCTCGCGCAGATGCAGATGCGACGACCCCGCTCCGAGATCCGCGTCGTCCGCCGCGGTGACGCCGTGTCCCTGGACCCGGGTCAGTCGGCCCGCGCCTGGAGCGCGCCCGGGAGCTGCTGAGCGGAGCAGTAGGCGTGGTGGAGGAAGTCCGCGCCCGCGGCGGCGGCGAGGGTGCTCGCGACCAGGCGGGTCGGGCCGGGGGCGAGGACGAGCCCCACCGCCAGGCCCGTCGCGATCCACTGCCCGAGGCAGAACGGGCAGGACACGAGCTCGCCGACGGTGTGCCGTGCCCCCTCGCCGCGCGGAGCGTCGTTGACCTCGTTGGCCTCCCCCTCACCGGCGCGCCGGGTGAACGGCGCGCGCAACGGGGCGGTGACCTTGTCCTTCGTCAGCAGCCGCGCGCCCTTGTAGGTCGCCAGCGCCATGCGGGCCGTGTCCCACGCCGAGATGCTCGGCACGGTCGCCCCGCGCCGGCGCGCGACCAGGGCCGCCACGGCGACCAGCCCGCTGTAGGCGGTCATCGTCGCCAGGTGGGCACCCTCGTCGGCGTCCGAGCCGTAGTTCTGACGGACCGTCTGGTCCAGGACGTCAGACACACTCACGAGCGACCCGCAATCTTCCGTACCGCACGGCGGCCGGCGACAGCGGCCAGGATCCACGGCCCCGCCACGACCAGCGGGTCCATCCAGTGGTGGTTCACGTCGGGGCGACCGCGGCCGCGGCGCGAGCCGAGGCCGTCGTGGGTGAACTCGGCCCGGACGCCGGTCTGCGTGACGGGGTTGTCGGGCCGGGCGGACGCGAACGAGCGCAGGTGGCTCTCGACGGCGTCGACGCGGTCGGCCGCGAGCAGGAGGAGCCAGTGCGCGGCGCGGCCCTCGCTCCATCGGCGGTAGGCGAGCTTGCGCATCGCGCCGGACAGTCCGCGCGGCGGGCAGGAGGTCCCGAAGACGGGCGGCAGCATCAGGTGCTCGACCGACCGCTCGCGCGGCCACGCCTCCGGCTGCCGGTCGGGGAAGTGCCAGTGCGCGCCGGTCTCGATCCCGGGCACCTCGCGGCGGCCGCCGGACGGGCGGTCGGCGGGGTCGAGGTCCGCGCCCCAACCGGGGATGCGCGCCCGCAGTTCGTCGGCGCTCGCGGCGGTCTGCGGTTTCTCCGCGGTGTAGGTCACGACTTTCCTCTCACGCGGCGGACGGGACGACGATCGGCTTCACGCAGTTGTCGAGCTTCGCGGAGAAGATGTGGTACCCCTCCGCGATCTCGTCGAGCGGGATCCGGTGGGTGACGATGTCGCTCGGCTTGAAGTAGCCGTTGCGGATGTGCTCGAGCAGCCGCGGCCACTGCCGCTTCACCGGGCACTGGTTCATCCGCAGCGTCAGGCCCTTGTTCAACGCGTCGCCGAACTTCACGGCGCTGAACACCGGGCCGTAGGCACCGACGACCGCGACCGTCCCGCCCTTGCGGACCGAGTCGATCGCCCAGTTCAGCGCGATCGGCGAACCGCCCTGCAGCTTGAGCTTCGCGGACGTGACGTGCATGAGCAGGTTGCCGTCCGCCTCCGCGCCCACCGCGTCGATGCAGACGTCGGCGCCGAGACCGCCGGTCTCCCGCTTCATCGTCACGACGATGTCCTCGTGCTCGACGAAGTTGAACGTCTCGGCGTGAGCGAAGGTGCGCGCCAGCTCCAGGCGGTAGTCGAGGTGGTCGACCACGAGAACCCGACCCGCGCCCATCAGCCACGCCGAGCGCGCGGCGAACAGCCCGACCGGGCCGGCGCCGAACACCACGACGACGTCGCCCTCGACGATGTCGCCGAGCTGCGCACCGAAGTACCCGGTGGGCAACGCGTCGGTCAGCATGACCGCGTCGTCGTCGTCGAGCCACTCGGGGATCACCATCGGCCCGACGTCGGCGAAGGGCACGCGCACCAGCTCCGCCTGCCCGCCGTCGTAGCCGCCGCAGGTGTGCGAGTAGCCGTAGATCCCGCCGACCGCCGTCGCGTTCGGATTCACGTTGTGGCAGTTCGAGTACAGCCCGCGGGCGCAGAAGAAGCACGACCCGCAGAAGACGTTGAACGGCACCATCACCCGGTCGCCCACGCGCACGTTCTCGACCGAGGAGCCGACCTGGTCGACCACACCGATGAACTCGTGACCGAACGTGTGCCCCACCCGGGTGTCCGGCATCATCCCGTGGTACAGGTGCAGGTCCGAGCCGCAGATCGCGGCTGAAGTCACCCGCACGATCGCGTCGTTCGGGTGCTCGATCGTCGGTTCCGGCTTCTCCTCGACGCGGACCTTGTACGGCCCGCGGTAGACCATCGCCTTCAACGTGTCCCCCTAGTACTACAGCCGCACTTATGGATAGGCGCCACGGGCGCGGTAGTGGCTGCGTCGAGCG
>NZ_BAAAHE010000019.1 GCF_039525035.1 Sporichthya brevicatena | reverse complement strand
CCATAGCCACAGCCCACCACAAACGGCTCAGGCTGCAGAGGCGACTTTCACAGTCACCCCTTCTTGACATCGGTGGCCCGGGAGGACCCGGGGCGGAGGCGTCGACAGTCCCGGACGGTCGGGGACTCTCGCCCCTGGGGTGGTGCCGGGCGGACGGAGCAGGGTGGACGTCACGGACACCGAGTCGAAGGGGATGACCACCATGCTGAAGCCGCACGACACCACCGACCTCCTGCTCTCCCCGGTCGCGATCGAGATCAACGCCCGGATCGACGAACTCGCCGCGCTCGACCCGCGCGAGCTGTGCCGGCGCGTGACGTGGGAGACGAACATGGAGCCGCGGACGCCGCAGGACGCGGCGGAAGCCCTGGTGCGTTCGCTGACCTACCTGATCGACACGCACGGCTGGCAGGTCAGCTGGGACGCCCGCGGGATCCGTCTCCACCACGGCGAGTACGGCGTGGTCCTCGGCGTCTCACCGAACCTCGTCGAGTACGTCAACTCGGGCGGCCACCCGGTGCGGGCCGCCTGAGGCAGGATGCCCGGGGCGGCGTCGGCGGTCCGGGACCTGATCGGCGGCCGCGTGACCCGCGCGGAGAAGAGCGGCGACGTCTGGACGATCGTGCACAGCCGGTTCGCCCGCCACGGCGACTCCGCCGAGATCTGACGGTTCACATACGGGCGGCGGCGTACTTCACGGCCTCGCGGATGCGGGGGTAGGTGCCGCAGCGGCAGACGTTGCGCAGCGTGTCGAGGTCGGCCTCGGAGATCTTGCGGCCGGACTTCTTCACCCGGTTGATCAGCGCGGTCGCGGCCATGATCTGGCCGGGCTGGCAGTAACCGCACTGGGCGACGTCGTACTTGATCCAGGCTTCCTGGACCGGGTGCAGGCTGCCCTTGGCCGTCTTGGCGAGGCCCTCGATCGTGGTGATGCGGTCCGAGGACTTGATGTCCGAGACCGGCACCGAGCACGGGTTGAAGTGCTTGCCGTTCAGGTGGGAGGTGCAGGCCTGGCAGACGCGGATGCCGCAGCCGTACTTCGGGCCGGTCACCCCGAGGACGTCACGCAGCACCCAGAGCATGCGGACGTTGTTCTCGATGTCGACGCTGACCTTCTTGCCGTTGAGCACGAACGAGTGTCGGGCCACCGCAGTCTCCATTCCTCACCGGAAAGGTAGAGCGGGAACTCGGAAACGCAGCCGACATGAACGGGGCTTTGCCGGGGCGAGGGGAGCCGAGGGGAGGAGTCAGCCCTTGAGCGGCCGGCGGACGACCTCGGCGGCGTCGACGGGGGCGACCCCGAGGGAGCGGAGGGCCGCCTCGGCGTACTTGATCTCCGCGTCCTTGCCGAGCCGGCCGTCGACGATCGCGCGCATGACGGCGAGCGCGCCGCCGAGGATCGCAGTGACCGCGACCTCCAGATCGGGGACCTCCAGCCGGTTCTCCGCGATGCCGCGCTGGACGGCGGAGCGCGCGGCCGGGTGGACGGCGACGCCGAAGAGGGCGTCCGCGTGGTTGAGGTGCACGACGACGCTGGCGAACTCCGGGTCGGAGTAGGCCAGGCCCACGAAGCGGCGGATCGCGATGCTCACGAGCTCGGCGGCGTCCTCGACGGGATCGGCGGCCAGTGTCTCGGCGATGTTCTGCAGACTCTCGGCGATGACGGCCTCGACGACCGCTTCCTTCGAGTCGAAGTGGTTGTAGAAGGAGCCCAGCGCGACGTCGGCGCGTTCGGTGATCTCCTGGATGCGCAGCCCCGCGACGCCCTTCTCGGCGATCAGTTCGCGCGTGGCGTCGGTGAGCTTCCCCCGGGTGCGTTCCCGTCGGCGATCCGTCCGGGTCCGGACTTCCGCCACCTCTTGCTCGGTCACTCCACCAATATGACAGGGCTCATTTCTAGAATCAACTTTCAATATTGAAGGAATGTTCAGTTGGACAGCGTTTGCTCGCTAAGGTCCACGAGCGCCGCGCTCGGCAGGTCGCGGTAGGCGAGTTCGTTCGCGTCCGCGGCGTCCAGCCCGAGGGCCTGGAGCATGACGACGGCGGCCTGCGACTCCGCCTCCGGCCCCACGCGGCCCTCCAGCACGGCGCGCATCAGCGCGAGCGTCGCGCCGACGAGGTAACTGACGGTGGTCGCCGGCGAGTCCGTCGGCCGGAAGCGACCCGAGGTGATCCCGGTCTCCATCAAGGCGACGCCGAGGGGGAGGAGGCGCTCCTGCAGGCGGACGTCGGCGTGGTCGAGCTGGACGAGCAGGCGGGCGCCGACCGGGTCCTCGACGGCCGCCCGGACCAGCCAGCGGTGCGCGACGCAGACCGCCTCGGCCGGGTCGGAGTAGCCCGCCAGCTGCGCACCGAGCGCGGCGCTGGCGGCGCCGGCGAGGTCGGAGACCACCGCCTCGACCAGCTCTTCCTTGGACTCGAAGTAGTGGTAGAACGACCCGAACCCGACGTCGGCCTCGTCGGTGACCTCCCGGAGCCGGAGCCCCTCCACGCCCTTCGTCGCGATGATGCGCGCCGCGGCCCGCGTCAGCTCCGCGCGGGTGCGCTGCTGGCGGCGCAGCACGCGGGCGGACGGGCTGCGCGTCGCCTGAGGCATGACGGCATTGTGCCGCCTTCAAAGTCGATCGTTCAATCAGAATCGGTCAGCTGACCGAGCAATCTAGTGAAATTTCAGTATTGAAAGGTCGCTTCATGAAGGGCTACCGTCGCGGAGAGCACGTGACGTACGTCATTCGAGGAGCCGGATGCCCCCCGTTCAGCCGCCGGAGAGTGACCTGATCCTGCCCCTTCCGGGGCCGGGCGAGGTCTGGGACCCGCACACGATCCACACCCACTACTTCGGGTTCGCCGTGCCCGAGGCGGCGATCGGGGTGTTCGCGTACGTGCGCTACCAGCCGGCGTTCCCGCTCTCGCAGGGCGGCGTGGTGATGTTCCAGGGGCTGCACAACCCGTCGCCGATCGACGCCGCGCACTGCAACTACGAGATGACGATGCCGTGGCCGACGGTCGACGGCACCACGATCCGCACCGCGAACGGCCTCACGATCGAGTTCACCGAGCCTGGCCGCGTCGCGCGCGTGACGTACGCGAGCGCGGACGGCCGCCACTCCTTCGACGTGGTCCAGACCGGCGTGACGCCGTTGCTCGCGCGCGGCCACGTCGTCCCCGGCGAGGACGACCACCACGACGACCCGTCCCGGGTCACCGGCGGCAGCGAGCAGTTCATGCGTGTCACGGGTGAGTGCGTCGTCGACGGCGAGCACCACGCGGTGGACTGCCACTACCCCCGCGACCGGTCCTGGCTGCAGATCCGCAAGGAGACGCAGGGCGGGCCGCCGACCCCGCCGGTGGGCTGGTCCCCCATGTACTTCGGCGATGACCTGATCTTCAATCAGATCTCGTTCGAGGCCCCCGACACCGACCCGACCTGGGCCGGGATCTACGACATCCCGGCGGGGAGCCGGACCCACCACTTCGCCTGGCTCCAGCAGGGGGACAAGACGCTCGACATCCTCCGCGTCCGCCGGAACGTGCTGGAGCAGCAGCCCGGCACCTTCATCTCGCTCCGTCAGGAGATCGAGGCCGAGGACGAGACCGGTGTCGTCCACCGCTTCACGGGCGAGGCCGTGGCGACCTGCGTGATGCCGGCGTGGCCGAACGCCTCCTTCCACGACACCGTCTACCGGTGGACCGACTCCCAGGGCCGGACCACCCATTCGACGTACCAGGAGCTCTGGGCGGACAAGTACCAGCTCGGCATGCGGGCACGCAGCCGCGGACCGGCGGTCTGACGCGATGTCACTCGCCCCGCCCCGGGACCCCGTGCAGA
Source organism: Sporichthya brevicatena (assembly GCF_039525035.1). Lineage (NCBI taxonomy): Bacteria > Bacillati > Actinomycetota > Actinomycetes > Sporichthyales > Sporichthyaceae > Sporichthya > Sporichthya brevicatena. Next base: position 93,408 of record NZ_BAAAHE010000019.1, on the reverse strand, counting down.
CCGCGAAGGCGCTGCGCGGGTGGTTGGCGACCAAGCTGCTCGGGGTGACGGACCTCGCCGTGTCGGAGGTCGCCGTCCCGGCCGGCCACGCGATGGCGACGGAGATGATCCGGTTCCGGGCGGACTGGGTCCGGAACGAGACCGCCGGCGGCGCGTACTACGTCGCGAAGGTCGCGCCGGTCGGCCCGGGCGTCTTCCCGCACTACGACCTCGTGACCGAGCAGTGGGTGATGCAGGCGCTGTCGGTGCACTCCGCGGCGCCCGTCCCGCCGGCGCCCTGGGTGGAGACCGACCCGTCGGTGCTCGGTGCCTCGTTCCTGGTGATGGAGCGCCTCCTCGGCCGGGTTCCGCGCGACGACCCGCCCTACACCGCCGGCGGTTGGGTCCTCGACCTCACCGCCGACGAGCGTGCACGCCTGTACGACAACGGCCTGATCGCCCTGAGTCAGCTGCACGCCGCGGACGCGCACTCGCTCGGGCTGGACTTCCTCGACCGGCCGGAGCTCGGTGCCACGCCGCTGGACCAGCAGCTCGCGCTGTGGCGCGCGAGCTACGACTGGGCGGCGGCGGAGGGCGCGCACCCGGTGGTGGAGGCGGCGTTCGACTGGCTGGAGGCCAACCGCCCCGGGGACGAGCCCACGGTCGTGTGCTGGGGCGGTGCCCGGCTCGGCAACCTGCTGTTCGCCGACGACCTCACCGTGGCGGGCGTCCTCGACTGGAAGCTGGTCGCGCTCGCCTCGCCCGAGCTCGACCTCGGCTGGTGGCTGTTCGTCCAGCGCCACCACACCGACGGGCTGGGCCGGCCGCTGCCGACCGGCTTCCCCGACCGCGCCGCCACCATCGCGCGCTACGCAGAGCTGACGGGACATCAGGTTCGTCACGCCGAGTACTACGAGGTGCTCGCGGCCCTGCGGCTCGCGGTTCTGCTGCACCGCACGACCAAGCTCCTGGCCGAGCGGGGCGACCGACGTCCCGTCGCGGCCGACCCGGCCAGCCGACTGCTGGCCGAACTGATCGGCGCCCCGGTCCCGGACGCGGACACGAGGTGGGCCGTACCCCGGACGGTGAGCCGATGACCGCCCGGACGCACAGCGAGCACTCCCCGAAGGAGACCATGACCATGCGAAGGACACGTCGCACGCGGACGTCCGGCCGGCTGCGCGCCGCCGTCGTGGCGGTGACGGGCATCGCGCTGCTCGCCGGATGCGGATCGCACCTGTCCGAGACCGAGCTGGCGGCGACCCAGGGCGCGATCAGCATTCCCACCGCGGTCGCCGCAGCCCCCGGCACCGGTGACGCGGGCGCGGTCGGTGCCGTGCCCGGTGCGGTCGACCCCGGGGCGGCGGCGCCCGCCGCGGGTACGGGGACGGACGCCGGCACGGTCGCCGGTGCGGGCCCCGCCGCGCCGGCCGCCGGCGCGAGCGCGGCCCCGGGCAAGGCCTCGACGAACACCGCCACGGTGCCCGGCACGAACGTCGAGGTCCCGGTGCCCGCGGGCCCGCGCGACGACATCGTCTTCTGCTCGTTCGGCAACTCCTCCGGCATCCTCGGCGCCGTGACGGGCCCCGCGCCCGTGGCGAACAAGGCCTGGGAGGCGTACATCAACGCCAAGGGCGGGCTCGCCGGCCACAAGGTGCGGATGATCATCGCCGACACCGGCGGGGCTGCCGCCAACGCGCAGGCGATCGCGCAGAAGTGCGTGGAACAGGAGAAGGCGGTCGCGTTCTTCAACGAGTACAGCTTCGGCGAGCTCGACGGCGCGATCCCGTACCTCAAGGCGAAGGGCGTTCCGGTCATCGGGAGCATCGGGGGCGCGATCTCCTCGGACCACTCGATCATGGTGTTCAACCCCATGAATGGCGCGGACGTGGGCCAGGCCTGGGGCTTCATCAACACCATCGCGGCGCAGACCGACAAGAAGAAGCTCGGCGTCCTGTACTGCCAGGAGGCGTCGACCTGCGCCCAGCAGATCAGCAGCTTCTCCAAGCTGCTGCCGTACAAAGGCCTGGAGATCGTCTACAGGGCGCAGGTCTCGCTCGTGCAGCCGGACTACACCGCGCAGTTGCTGCAGGCGAAGAACGCCGGCGCCGAGGTCATGGTTCTCCTGCTGGACAGCGCGAGCGTCGGTCGGGTGGCGCGCAACGCGGCGCAACAGAACTACACCCCGATCCTCGCCGGTACCTACAACCTGGGCATCCAGGCGACGCTCGACCAGGGCCCGATCCTCAACGGCCTCCTGCTCGCGAGCCGCACGCCGGCGTACTCGACGTCCCCGCTCCTCAAGGACTACCGGGACGCGATGGCTCGCTACCAGCCCGGCAAGGTCACCGGTGACGTCGGGGCCGGGGCGTTCGTGGTCGGCGCGCTGCTGGAGAAGTACGCCGGGAAGTTCCTGAACAAGAAGACCGTGACGAGCCAGGACTTCCTCGACCTCCTCTACTCGCTCAAGAACGAGAAGCTCGGCGGGTTGCTGCCCGGCATCACGTTCGCCAAGAGCGACGACCGCACCCAGACGAATCGGTGCATCGCGCCGGTGAGGCTGGAGAACGGCGCCTTCGTCCAACGCGGCGGCTTCGTCTGCGCTCCCGACTGGAAGCCGGGTACCTGACATGCGCCGGACCACGAAGGTCGCCGTCGGCCTCGCGGGGGTTGTCGCGACGCTGGGGGCCGCGACCGGCCTGGTGACGCCCGCTCAGGCGGACGACACCGGTGCGGGCGCCGCCGTCGGCACCGCGAGCGCCAGCGGCATCCGGACCAGCTACGACTTCCCGGGCTATCTGGTCGTCGACACCCTCTACGACGCGGGTGGCCCGATCTCCCAGGCGGTCGTGAACTCCTCGGGCGGCAGCTCGTCGTTCGCGTCGTTCCCGTACCCGGGCGACACGGTCGTCAACGCCCCGGCGCTGGCGAACGTCGGCACCGGCCAGGCGTTCCCGTTCACCTACCCGCTCTACGTCGTGACCGACGGCAACCTGACGCCGAAGGCGTCGGCGCAGGACGCCACCGGGTCGCTCAAGCTCGACGCCGAGTCCGAGGCCCGCACGGCGTCGGCGAAGGCCAAGCTGGCCGGCCCGGTCGCGGGCGTCATCTCCACCGCCGGCTCCCTCCAGGAGACCAGCGTCGTGATCGGGGACGACGGGGTGATGACGTCGATCGCCGACAGCATCATCCGCGGCATCGACGTCGAGGGCGTGCTGAAGATCGGTGAGGTGCACGTCCGGACGACCAGCGTGCTCAAGCCGGGGGAGTCGAAGCCGACGACGACGTCGGTCACCGATGTCACCGGCGTGAGCGTGCTCGGCCAGCCGGTCGGGCTCTCCCGCGACGGGATCATGGCGCCGGGCGGTTCGCCGGGCACGGCGTACGCGCCGATCCTCGACCAGTTGAACAAGGCGCTGCAGGACGGCGGGATCTCCGTCGCCCTCGCCGGCGGCAACGAGGTCAACGGCGGCGCCTCCAACGCCGGGGTCGAGATCCTGCAGCGGGGCAAGATGCCCTTCGCCGGGTCGCCCGAGGGCGTCGCGCGCACGCTGATCGGCAACGCCTCCAGCTTCATCGTCGGCGGGTCGGGTTCGCTGCTGGACATCGCGGCCGCGAACAGCGCGGGCACCACGCCGGCCGGGACGACCCCGGCGGCACCGGTCGACGCGGCGACGGGTGTCGACGTGCCGGTGGCCACGGGCGCGCTGCCGACCACCGGCATCGACGCCGCGGCGGGGGTGCCGACGACCGGCGTTCCCACCGTGAACTTCGCCCCGCAGGCCGGGGCCTCGACGGTCAACGCCTCCATCGCGCTCGACCTCGACGACCAGATGCGCTTCTTCTACCTGGTGATCGCCCTCGGTGCGGGCATCGCCGTGCTCTGCTCGCTCCTGTGGCGTGCCTCGATCGCCCTGAAGGGAGGACGTGCCTGATGGACGTCCTGACCGTGCTGAAGTCCCAGTGGGACCGGATCGCCGCCGTGGTGTGCGTGCTGCTCGGCGTCGTCCTGCTGATCGTCGGCTACCAGGGCATCGCGGACTCGCCCTACGTGGCCGAGGAACTCGCGTACCTGATCTCCGGCGGCCTCGGCGGCGTGTTCCTCCTCGGCGTCGGCGCGACGCTCTACATCTCCGCCGACATGCACGACGAGTGGCGCAAGCTCGACCGCATCGAGGAGGCCATCCTCAGCCTGCGCAGCGACGGGGGCAGTGACGGCGGCCCGGATCGCTTCGACGACCTCGTGGAGCCGGTGGCCGAGGCGCGCGCGTCCCGGCACCGCGCCGGGTCGCCGGCGAACGCGAACGGTGCCGTGGGTGCCGGCGTCGCGCAGCGCAGCGCCCAGCCGCGCGAGGTTCTCGCGATGCCGCGGGAGATGCTCGCCCACCTGCGGGTCGGCGGGCTCGCGATCGCGTTCGCCTTCGCGGCGCTGATGGTCGCGTACTGGCAGGCCGCGAACACCAACGAGGCCCGCCCGGCGTTCACCGCCACGGCGTCGGCGGCGAGTGTGCTCGCCGTCGCCGGTGTCGTCGGCGTGATCGGCATGGTCGGGATGCGGCGGCGTCTGATGCGTCGCCGCAACCTGTTGCTCGGTGGCTTCCTGACACGCAATCAGAGCCAGGCGCGCGCGACCACCGCCACCGCGGGCCCGGTCGCGACCCGGATGCCGGAGCGCCTGGTCGTCATCCCCGAGGGCCGGTACGCCCACGTGCCGACCTGCGCGATGGTGACGGGGGAACGGACCGAGACCGTGAGCTCGTCCGCCCTGCCCGAGGGCATCCGGCCCTGCGCCATCTGCACCCCTGCGGCGCTGTGACGGCGCTGGAACCGGTGAGCTGACACGCGAATGTCCGACTACCTGCCGTTCCTCGTCCTGGGGATCACGACCGGCTCGATCTACGCCCTCGCGGCGATGGGCCTGGTCGTCACCTACACGACCTCCGGCGTGTTCAACTTCGCGCACGGCACGGTCGCGATGGTCAGCGCGTACGCCTACTACACGCTCACCGTCGACTGGGGCCTCCCGCCCGAGCTCGCGGTGTTCGTGGTGGTGCTCGGCCTCGGCCCGGCGATCGGCATCGTGGTCGACCGCGCGTTGTTCCGCCGCCTTCAGGGAGCGGGGTCCGCGGCCTACGTCGTGGTCTCGATCGGTCTGCTGGTGGCGCTGCAGGGCCTGGTCATCATTCTCTACGGCCCCACGTCCAAGCCGGTCCCGGCGATCTTCCCCGAGAAGGTCGTGGACATGGGTGCGGTCAACGTCGGCTACGACCAGATCGCGATCACGACGATCGCCGCGGGCCTGGGTCTCGGCCTCGCGCTGTTCTTCAAGCGCACGCAGATCGGTCTCGACATGCGCGCGGTCGTCGACGATCCGCAACTGGCTGAGCTCACCGGCGCCAACGCCTCGCGCACGACGACGCTGGCGTGGATGCTCGGCTCGTCGTTCGCCTCCCTGGCCGGCGTGCTGCTCGCGCCGACGCTCGGCGCGGACGCGCTCGTCCTCATCCTGCTCGTCGTCCAGGCCTTCGGCGCCGCGGCGCTCGGCCGCCTGGTCAGCCTGCCGATCGCCTACGCCGGTGCTCTCGCTCTCGGTGTGCTCGGGCAGCTGTCGATCAAGTGGGTCAGCACCTACGCCTCCGACCAGACGTGGCTGGCGGGCCTGCCGCAGGCGCTGCCCTTCATCGCGCTGTTCACCGTGCTCGTCCTCTCGAAGAAGGGCAGCTTCAAGGAGCTCACGAAGAGCGTGCAGCCGCGCTCGACGACCGCGACGCTCGCCCCGGGGTCACGGCGCTTCCCCGTCGGGGTCCTCACGGCGATCGTCGCCGTCGCGCTGATCGTGCCGAGCATCGCGACCGACTCGCGGACCACGACGGCCACGACGGCCCTCGCGATGCTGATCATGTTCAGCAGCCTCAGCCTGCTGCTCGGGCTCTCGCGCCAGATCTCGCTCTGCCACGCGGTGTTCGTCGCCCTCGGGGCCACCACGCTCGGGCACCTGCAGGCCGACGGCTGGCCGTTCCTGCCGGCGATGCTGGTCGCGGGGCTGATCGTGGTCCCGATCGCGGGTCTGCTCGCGATCCCGGCGATCCGCCTGTCGGGCCTGTTCCTCGCGCTCGCGACGTTCGGCTTCGGCGTCCTGTTCCAGAATCTGCTCTACAACACGTCCTGGGTCTTCGGCACCTCCGGCCAGGTCGCGATCCAGCGGCCGACCTGGTTCGGCAACGTCCTCGACGGCACGAACGAGTTCTACTTCTTCGTGCTCGCGATCGCGGTCGTCTCGGTCGTCGCGATCGAGCTGGTCCGGGCCACCCGCCTCGGCCGCCTGCTCCGCGCGACAGCCGACAGCAACGTCGCGGTCGAGACCCTCGGCATCAACACCACCGCCGCGCGGACCGTGGTGTTCTGCGTCAGCGGGTTCTTCGCGGCGATCGCCGGCGCGCTGCTCTCGGCGCAGGTGACGACCGTCGGCACGTCGAGCTACTCGTTCTTCCAGTCGCTCACGTGGGTGGCGGTCCTGGTCGCGGCCGGCTCCGCGACGCTGGGTGGGGCCGCACTCGCGACGGTGATGATGGTCGCGATCCCCGCGTTCTTCACCGACGCGGACGTCATCAACTACCAGACGATGTTCTTCGGCATCGGCGCGATCCTGCTGGCGCAGGCGCCCAACGGCCTGGTCGGCCTGGTGACGAACCTGCCCAACACCCGGCTCTGGGGCCGCCTCGCCGACGAGGGCCCCGCGCGGGTCGGCGCGCACGCGACCCGTCGCCGGCAACGCCTGGCCGCCGGCCCCGTCCGCGGCGCCACCGGAGGTGCGCGATGACCCTCGAGCTCCGGCACCTGCAGGCCGGGTACGGCCGCGCGCAGGTCCTGCACGACGTCAACCTGACCGTCCCGGCCGGGGCGGCGGTGGCGCTGCTCGGGTCCAACGGCGCGGGCAAGACGACGCTGCTGAAGACGATCGCCGGCCTCGTGCACCCCACCGCGGGGGAGGTGCGCTGGAACGACCGTGTGCAGGGGACGCGCACCCCGCACGCCCGCGTCGCCGACGGGATCTGCCTGATCCCCGAGGGCCGCGGGATCTTCCGCAATCTCACGGTGGCGGAGAACCTCGCGATGCACACCCGCGGGCGGAACAAGGCGAGGGCGATCGAGACCGCGACCCGGTACTTCCCGGTCCTCGGCCAGCGCCTGTCGCAGACGGCCGGGACGATGTCCGGCGGCCAGCAGCAGATGCTCGCGGTCGCCCGAGCCTTGGTGACGCAGCCTCAGCTGCTGATGATCGACGAACTCTCGGTCGGCCTCGCGCCGGTCGTCATCGACGAGATCTTCGCCGCGGTGGAGATGCTTCGCGCCGAAGGGCGCTCGCTGCTCGTCGTCGAGCAGTACGTGCACCGCGCGCTCGCGATCGCGGACTACGTCTACATCCTGCAGAAGGGCCGGATCGTGTTCGTCGGCGAACCGGCCCAGTGCCGCAGCGGCACGATCTTCGAGCGGTACCTCGGGGAGGGCGTGGCATGACCGAGCTGAGTTCCGGCGACGGCCTGCGGGCCGAGGACGTGGTCGTCCGCTTCGGCGGCCTCACCGCGCTCGACGGCGTCGGCGTCCACGCGCCGCCCGGCCGCATCACCGGCCTGATCGGCCCGAACGGCGCCGGTAAGACCACGCTGTTCAACGTGTGCAGCGGTCTGCAGGCACCCGTCCGCGGCAAGGTGACGCTCGACGGCGAGGACCTCGCCCGCCACAGCCCGTCGCGCCGCGCCCGGATGGGCCTGGGCCGGACCTTCCAACGCCTCGAGCTGTTCTCCACGATGACCGTGCGGGAGAACGTCGAGTTCGGCGTCGAGGCCCGTTGGCTGTCCTGGGACCCGGTCTCGCAGCTGGGCCTGCGCGCCTCCGGCCGCGCCCGGCGGCGGCAGATCCGGCACGAGGCCGACGAGGTGCTGCACGCGACCGGGCTGGAGCCGCTGGCCGACCGGGTCGTGGGGTCGCTGTCCACCGGCCAGGGTCGGCTGGTCGAACTGGCCCGGGCCATGGCCCGCAACCCCCGGATCCTGCTGCTCGACGAGCCCTCGTCCGGTCTCGACCCCGCGGAGAGCCGCGACTTCGGCCGCCAGCTGCGTGAGCTCGTGGCCTCGCGCGGCATCGGCATCCTCATGGTCGAGCACGACATGAGCCTGGTCCTGGAGATCTGCGACTGGATCTTCGTCCTCGACTTCGGCAAGCCGCTCATGGCCGGCACCGCCGACGAGGTCCGCAACAGCCCGGACGTCCAAGCGGCTTATCTCGGTAAAGAAGCAGCATGAACCGCCGCAGAAGCGACCGGCGAGAGCGCAACCTGAAGCTGCATCAGCAGGTGGAGGCCCCCATGTCCCGTCAGTCCCCGCCCCGCCACCGGCGCCCCCGGTCGCGCCGGAGCACGACGCTGGCCGCGTCCGGCACGCTCGCGGTCGGCCTGGCGCTGCCCCTGGCCCTGACCGCGTCCCCGGCCGCTGCCGCTGAGCGGGCCGCTGCCGCCGAGCCGGCGGCGGACGCCCCGCCGCGGGTCACCGGCCTGTCGAACTTCTTCGACTACTGCCAGACCGGCGCGACCCTCGCGGTGCCGCTGTTCTACGGGATCGGCACGTCGACGGTGAACCTGGCGCTCGCGCAGTTCCCGGCCGAGGCCCAGCCGGTCACCAACGAGATCCTCGCGGCGGAGGCCGCCGGCCCCCAGGTCTTCGAGGCCATGGCCGAACCGGCGCGGCAGTTCATCGACGGCGGACGGGCCGCCGCTGCCCCGCTCGCGGCGTACAACGAGCAGTTCAACGGCGGCCTGACCGCGTTCGCCGAGGGGACGCGAGCCGCGGCCGACGCCCTCGGGCCGGTCGTGCAGCCCGCGGACGTCTCGATGATGCAGTTCGCCGAGTTCCTGGAGAGCCTGCGGGCGCAGTGACCCACAGGCGCAGTGACCCGCAGGCGCAGTGACCCGCAGGCGTCTAGGCCGCAGCGGGTGTGCCTGGGGCCACCGATTCCGCCGTCCGTTTCAGGTTGGCGAGGGTCGTCGCGATCGACCGTCGGGTGAACTCGGCCCGGCTCAGCCCCGGGATCCCCGTGATCCGCCCGCCGAGCAGTCGCGCCATCGTCCGGTTGCGGGTGTCGACCCAGGTCTCGGTCACGGTGCACGCCGCGACGCCGTCGGCCCCGGTGAGCGGCTCGATCTGGTAGATCCAGTGCGCGAGGGTGAGGCCGCGGAACACGGTCCGGAACGCGAACCGGTGCGGGGCGTCCAGCTCGGTGACGACCACGCCGACGTCCCAGGACTTGCCCGCCTCGGCGTTCGCGTTGTTCCCGAGGAAGCGCGCCCCGACGGCCGCCGTCGTGGCGCCGTTCTGCCAGGCGCCGCCGGTGTTCTCGGGGCTCCACTCGCCCATGCGGGGCAGGTCGGTCACGAGCGCGAAGACCACCGCCGGCCCGGCCGCGATCGTGATCGTGTCGGAGACGCGCTCCTTCTCGTGCTTCATCCGGGGCACCATCACGAGTCCCGCGTCGCCGTCACGAGGAGGTATTCCCACTCCATGACCCCCTCGGGCGAGGCCCCGTCGCACAGGGCTGCGTCGCCGAGCGCCGCGAGGTCGGCGTCGAGGGCGGTGACCTTCTCCGCGTCGTCGCCGAGTGCGGTGTAGACGGCGATGGTGGGGCCGTAGGTGGCCTTGAAGAAGTCCCGGAACTCGGCGCCGGAGGCGAAGCGGTCGACCTTCAGGGTGCGCCGGGCCGCGTGCAGCGAGGAGACCCCGGCCCCGAGCAGCGCGCGGACGTGCTCCTCGTTGCCCCACAGCGGCGGAGGCGAGGCCCCGGGCGGCGGCGGGGGAGCGTACGGCTTCATCGTCGCGAACATGCGGCCGATGAAGCCCTCCGGCGTCCAGCTGATCAGCGCGATCGTCCCGCCCGGGCGGGTGATGCGCAGCAGCTCGTCCGCGGCCCGCTGGTGGTGCGGGGCGAACATGACGCCGACGCAGGACATCGTCACGTCGTAGCGGGCGTCGGCGCACGGCATGTTCTCGGCGTCGGCCTCCCGCCACTGCAGCGTGGCGCCCGCCCGCTCGGCGGCGGCCTGCCCGACCTCGAGCAGGTCGGGGCACAGGTCGGTGGCGGTCACCTCGCCGCCGGCGAGGGCGGCGGGGATGGACGCGTTGCCCGAACCGGCGGCGACGTCGCAGACCGTGGTGCCGGGTCCGATTCCCGCGGCGGCGACGAGGATCGGTCCGAGCTCGGCGATGACCTCGGTGGCCACGGCGGGGTAGTCCCCGAGGGCCCACATCGCCCGGTGACGGGCCTTCAGTGCGTGATCGGCAGTGCTGTCGAAAGTCGTAGTCATGACTCCGACGCTAGGAGCGCCGACCGGCCCCGACCTAGTTCAGAATCTGTATCTGACCCGGTACTGAATCTGTACTACGGTGCCGCGCATGGGAGCCAGTTACGGGCAGTTCTGCCCGGTCGCGAAGGCGATGGAGCTGCTCGACGAGCGCTGGACGATGCTCGTCGTCCGCGAGCTCCTGTTCGGCAGCACGCGCTTCAACGAGATCCGCCGCGGTGTCCCGCGGATGTCCCCGGCCCTGCTCTCCACACGGCTCACGCACCTGACGAAGGCCGGCATCGTCGAACGGCGCACGCACGGCCGCGAGGTCGAGTACGTCCTGACCCCGGCGGGGCGCGAACTGGAGCCGGTCGTGGAGGCGCTGGGGGTCTGGGGTGTGCGCTGGGCGGGCAAGCCCGCCGACGGCGACTACGACCCGAAGCTGCTGATGTGGGACATGCACCGCAACGTCGACCACACCGCGGTTCCGCCGGGTCGCACCGTCGTGAACTTCCGCTTCCCGGAGCTGCGCGGCACGGGCAGCGCCTGGTGGATGACGATCACGCCCGACAGCTCCGACGTCTGCGACTACGACCCCGGGCACGACGTGGGTGTCACGGTCACGACGTCGGTCCGTACGCTCACCGACGTGTGGATGGGTGAGATGACGTGGGCGGCCGCACAGCGGTCCGGCCTCCTCGAGCTGAGCGGCGCGGCGACCCTGCGCCGCGCGGTCCCGCGCTGGTTCCCGCCGACCGGCGCCGCTCTCGTTCCCCGGCCCGCGGCGGCCCGATGACCGCGGCGCCGGAGACGGACGCGGAGCTGCCCGGCTACTGGGCGGCGCTCGGCCTGCCCGGGATCGTCGACGTCCACGTGCACCTGATGCCGGACCGGTTGCAGCAGAAGGTGTGGGAGTACTTCGACGCGGCGGGCCCGCTGCTCGGCCGGCCGTGGCCGGTGCAGTACCGGGAGGACATGTCGGCGCGGCTCGGTCGGCTGCGCGCGATGGGCGTGCAGGCGTTCACCGGGCTGCTCTACCCGCACAAACCCGACATGGCGGCGGGCCTGAACGCCTGGGCGGCCGAGTTCGCTGCGCAGACGCCCGGCTGTCTGCACACGGCGACGTTCTTCCCGGAGGAGAGCGCCGCGGACTACGTGCGCGAGGCGATCGAGGCCGGCGCGCGGGTGTTCAAGGCCCACGTCCAGGTCGGTGGGTACGACCCGCGCGACGAGCTGCTCGACCGGGTGTGGGGCCTGCTCGCCGAGGCCGGGGTCCCCGTCGTCGCCCACGTCGGGGGCGGGCCGACGGCCACCGCGTTCACCGGGCCCGCGGTCTTCGGCGAGGTCCTGGCCCGGCACCCGCAGCTCCCGGCGATCGTCGCCCACCTCGGTATGCCGGAGTTCGAGGGTTTCGTCGAACTCGGGCGCCGTCACCCGGCGGTGCGTTTTGACGTGACCGGGGTCTTCACGAAGTTCGGTGACGACCTGTGGCCGTTCCCACGGGCCGAGGCCCGGGCCGTGCTCACCGAGCTCGGCGACCGGATCCTGTTCGGCAGCGACTACCCGACGATGCCGAACACCTACGCCGAACAGGTCGCGGCCGTCGCCGAACTCGATCTCGGCGACGAATGGCTGCGCGCGGTGTTCCGGGAGAACGCCCTCACGCTCTGGCCGGACCTGCAGCTCTGACCGGCGTACTGACGGTCAGGGTCCGGTCAGGGTTTGGTCGTGGCCGACGGGTCCCAGGTCGGCGCGTAGTAGTTCCCGCGAGTGATGCGGGTGACGACGCGCGTCTTCGTCCCGTCGACGTTGACCAACCGGATCGACGAGGGGCTGTTGCCGTCGCGACCCGAGTGGGTGAACAGGATCCACCCGCCGTCCGGGGAGAACGTGGGCGTGTTCAGCAGCCCGGTGGCGCTGTGGGCCAGGCGGCCGATCGGCGAGCCCGAGATGTCGACGAGCCAGATCCCGGTGCCGGAGGCGTCGGCCTGCAGGAAGGTCACGAACTTGCCGTCGGGGGAGACGTCGGGCTGCGAGAGGTAGCCGGACGGGCCGGAGCTCCCGAGCAGCGGCCGGGCCTTGCCGCCCGCGGCCGGGGCGGACCAGATCGACTGCCCGGTGGCCGCGCCGTTCGCGAACGTCGTGCGGGTGAAAAGCAGGCGGGCTCCGTCGGGGGTCCACGTCGGCGCGAAGTCGACGTGGCCGGCGTCGTTCTTCGTCACCGGCACGAAGTCCGCCGCCTTCTTGCCCGTGGCGGTGAACGTGACGATGCCGGAGTCGGTGCCGGCCGCGATGCGCGTGCCGTCGGGTGACCACGCCGGGCGGCGTGCGTTCAGGTTCGTGGTGAGCCGCCGCAGGCCGGTGCCGTCGCGGCGGACGACCCAGATGTCGGTCCGGCCCGCGCGGACGTCGGCCCGGTCGCTGCTGAACGCGATCCACACGCCGTCGGGGGAGAAGGTCGGTTCGAACTCGGTGGCCGGGCCGGTCGTCACCGCGCGGTCGTCGACGCCGTCGCTGCGCACCAGACGGACGTCGCCCGCGCCGAGGTAGCCGCGCGCCGGGCCGGCGGCCTCGCTGTAGGGGAGGGCGCTGTACGCGATCCACGGCGCCGTCGAGCGCGGCTTGGCCTCGGTCTGGGCCGGCAGGGGCTTGGGCGGCGGCGGGACGTCGTCGGCGCGGGCCGCGCCGGGGGTCAGCGCGAGCAGCACCGCCGTCGCGGCGAGGAGCACCCGGGTACGCACGGGCTCAGCGTGCCAGTACCCCGCGCAGGATGAACAGGGCGTACCCGATCGCCAGCGCGGCGCCGCCCGCGCGGGCGGCCTCCAGCGGCAGCGTCAGCGCGAGGGCGAGGCAGCCCACGAAGCCGAGTGCGGGGACGATCCGGGCCCGGCCGGGCGCGAGCGTCCAGGCGGCCGCGTTCGCGATCGCGTAGTAGACGAGCACCCCGAACGAGGAGAACGCGACGACGTCCCGGATCTCCCCGGCCACCGTGAGCACCACGACGACCGCGCCGACGGCGAGTTCGGCGCGGTGCGGGACGCCGAAACGCGGGTGGACGGCGGTCAGCACGTGCGGCAGGTGCCGGTCCCGGGCCATCGCGAGCGTCGTGCGGGAGACGCCGAGGATCAGCGCCAGCAGCGCCCCGGCGGCGCCGAGCGCGGCGGCGACGCGCACCAGCGGCACGAGCCCGTCGGCGCCCGCGGCCCGCACGGTGTCCGTCAGCGGTGCCTCGGTCGTGGCGAGGCCGTCCGGTCCGAGCACCGCGAGCGCGGCCGCGAGCACCGCCGCGTACAGCGCGAGCGCGAGCCCCAGCGCCAGCGGGATCGCGCGCCGGATCGTCCGGGCCGGGTCGCGCACCTCCTCGCCGAGCGTCGCGATCCGCGCGTAGCCCGCGAACGCGAAGAACAGCAGCCCGGCGGCCTCGGCGATCCCGCGCAGGTCGGTGTCGCCGGCCGGGCGCAGGCGGTCGGTCTGCGCGGCGTCGGCGCCGAGCGCGACCGCGACCACGACCACGAGTGCGCCGACGACGACCGCGACGAGGAGCCGCGTCAACGCCGCCGACCGCGAGATCCCGACGTAGTTCACGGCCGTCAGCGCCACCACAACGGCCACACCGGTCTCGGTGGCGTACTCGGGCCACGCGTAGGTCCCGACGGCGAGGGCCATCGCCGCGCACGAGGCGGTCTTGCCCACCACGAACGCCCACCCGGCGAGGTAGCCCCAGAACTCCCCGAGCCGCTCGCGGCCGTAGACGTACGCGCCGCCCGAGGTCGGGTACAGCGCGGCCAGCCGTGCGGAGGAGAGCGCGTTGGCGTACGCGACCGCCCCGGCCAGGATCAGGGCGAGCAGGAGCCCGGACCCGGCGGCAGCCGCCGCGGGGGCGGGGGCGACGAAGATGCCGGCGCCGACCATCGAGCCGAGGCCCAGGACGACGGCGTCCGGCGTCCCGAGCGTCCGGCGCAGCGGGCGGTCCATCCCCGACCCGTCGCGCGCCGTGGTCAGCTCGCCGGCGACGTCTCGGCGACCGCCTTGATGCGATTCAGCGTCTCGGTCATCCCGCGGACGTTCGTCTTCGCGCGGAACGGCCCGGCCAGCAGCCAGTAGAGCTTGATCAACGGGGACGGCGTGAGCTCGAACGACTCGGTGACGTCGGTGCCGTCCCCGGCCGGTGCGAGTTGGTAGCGCCAGGTGTTCACGCCGGTGCCCAGGCCGGGCACCTCGACGACGAAGGCGAAATCCCGCTCGGGTTCGCACCGCGTGACGCGGCAGGTCGTCCAGTACATGGGCCCCCGGCCGTTGCGCTTGACGTGGCCCTGGAACTTGGCGCCGACCGCCGGCCCGGCCGCGCCGTCGATCCAGCGGCCTTCCAGCGTCTCGGGGGAGAATTCCCCGATCCGGGTCACGTCCGTGATGAGATCCCAGACCGCCTGGGGCGGTGCTGAGATGTGAACTGTGACCGATTCGGTGAACGCCCGCATGAGGCGAGTCTAGGATTCTCTGCGGCCGGCCGAACGGGGCGACCAGCTGGGGGAGAGTGCTGTGGGAACACCGTCCGTACCTGGACCTCCGCCGCCCCCGGCGCCTGATATGCCCGAAACCTCAGGGTTGTCACAGTTTCTCGCGCAGCGCATCACGATCGTCGTCGTGGCCGCCGCGGCGTTGCTGGGCCTCGGGCTGTACGCGGCCGCCTACGCGGCGGCGGGCTCGGACATCAAGAAGGGCACCACGGTCCTCGGCATCGACATCGGTGGCCTGAGCCGCGCCGAGGCCGAGTCCAAGCTGGCCGCGGAACTGCCGGCCGTGATCAGCAAGAAGGTCACGGTCCGGGCGGGTGAGAAGTCCTTCGAACTCGACACCGTCAAGTCCGGCATCACCGTCGACGCGGCCGCCACGGTGGCGAAGGCCGGCGAGCGCAGCCTGAACCCGGGCGTGCTCTTCCCGGTCCTCTTCGGCGCCAAGGACCGCATCGACCCGGTGCTCGCCGTCGACGACAAGGCCCTCAACGCCGCCGTCACCGGCATCGCGAAGAAGGTGAACCAGAAGGTCCGCGAGGGCCGCGTGAAGTTCACCGCGGGCGAGGCCGTCGCCGTCCAGCCGCGCGAAGGGCGGACGCTGCTCGTCGCCGAGACCGCCGAGGCCCTGCGCAAGGCCTACGAGTCCGGCGCCACCGAGGTCACCGCCGAGGTGCAGACGACGCCGCCGGTCGTCGGCCAGGCCGAGGTCGACCGGGTCATGAATTCTTTCGCCGGGCCGGCCATGGCCGGGCCGATCACCGTGAAGCTCGACGGGCAGAACGTCACGCTGAGCACCGCGAAGCTCGACGACTACCTCAAGATCACGCCGTCCGGCGCGACTCTGAACTGGACGGTCGACACCGACCGCATGGCCGAGGATCTTGCGAAGGAGAACCCGAAGCTCGTCACCCCGCCGAAGGACGCCCGCTTCACCTTCGAGAAGAACCTGCCCAAGCTCATCCCCGGGCAGGACGGCGAGAAGATCGACACCGCCAGCTTCGGCGAGCGGATGCGCGCCGCCCTGGTCGCGCCGATCCCGCGCACCGTCGAGGCGGACGTCGTCCCGGCCGAGCCGGACCTGACGACCGAGGAGGCGCAGAACCTCGGCATCACCGAGAAGATCTCGTCCTTCCGCACGAACTACCCGATCGCGCCCTACCGGGTGAACAACATCGGCCGCGCGGCGGAGCTGATCAACGAGTCCCTCGTGCTGCCCGGCGAGACCTGGAGCCTGAACAAGACCGTCGGTGAGCGCACCGAGAAGAACGGCTTCGTCAAGGGCTTCATCATCGACAAGGGCCAGTTCAAGGAGGACCTCGGCGGAGGTGTCTCCCAGTCCGCGACGACCGTGTTCAACGCGATCTTCTTCGCCGGGCTCAAGGACGTCGAGCACCACACCCACAGCCTCTACATCAGCCGGTACCCGGCCGGCCGCGAGGCGACCGTGGCGTGGGGCGCGAAGGACCTCCGCTTCCAGAACGACACCCCGACCGGCATCCTGCTGCGCGCGACGACGCAGCCCGGCTGGATCCGCGTGACAGTCTGGGGCACGAAGTACTACGACAAGATCGAGTCGGTCAGCTCGGAGCGGTACAACTACAAGCAGCCGAAGACGATCACCTCCGCGGCCGCCGACTGCACGCCGCAGTCTCCGGTCGCCGGCTTCGACATCGACGTCACGCGCGTGTTCTACAAGGACGGCAAGGTCGTGAAGCGGGAGAAGTTCTTCACCCGCTACATCCCGACCGACCGGATCGTCTGCACCAACCCACGCAAGAGCTGACGCTCGCTCAGGCGGACGCCTTCTCGGCGTAGAAGGCGTCGAGGTCCGTCCGCAGCGGGCCCATCATGTCGCCGACGGCGTGAACCAGCTCCGGCGGCGAGTTCCGCGGGTGCCCGTACGGCGTGGGCGGGTGCGGGTCGTACTCGCAGACGAGCTGCAGCGCGGCCGCCACGTCCGGCCCGGCGATCTCGCTGATCAGCGTCAGCCCGAAGTCGATGCCCGAGGTCACGCCGCCGGCCGTGATGCGGTTGCGGTCGCGGACGACCCGCTGGTCCGTGACGACCTCGATCCCGGAGTACGTCGCGAGGTCGGGCAGGTTCCCCCAGTGCGTGGTCGCGCGGTAGCCGTCCAACAGGCCCGCCTCGGCGAGGATCAACGCGCCGTTGCACACCGAGGTCACCCACTGCACCTCGGCGCCCTTCTTGGCGAACCACGCGATCACGTCGGGATCACGCAGCTGTGGGGACGGGTTCGCCCCGCCGCCCACGAGCAGGATGTCGAGCTCGGGACAGGAGTCCAGGTCGTGGTCCGGCAGGACCCGCAGACCGGTGTCCGTGACGACGGGGTCGGTGGTGCGCGCGACCGTCACCAGTTCCCAGCCGGGGACGAGCCCGAGGAACTGGTGGGGCCCGAACACGTCGAGCATCGTCATGTTCGGCCAGATGTAGACGCCGATCCGGGTCATGCGGTGGGCTCCTTCGTTCCGGGACGGAATTCTTCAGACGGCGAGAGTCAGGTCCGGGCCGGCGGCGCCGAAGCGGCGGCGGTACTCGGCGGGGGAGACGCCGAGCGCGGAGACGAACGCGCGGCGCATGGCCTGGTAGTTGCCGAAGCCGGCGGCGCGGGCGACGGTCTCGGTGGAGTCGTCGGTCTCGGCCAGGAGGGAGCGCGCGGTCTCGAGGCGGACCCGTTCCACGTACCGCCCGGGGGAGACTCCGACCTCCGCGGTGAAGACGCGCGTGAAGTGACGGGGGCTCATGTGCACCCGGTCGGCGAGCGCGGTCAGGGAGAGGTCCGCCGTGGGGTGGTCGTGGATGTACGCCTGGATCTCGGTCACCGGGGCGCGCTGCGGGCGCTGGGCGGACCGGGACGCCGTCATCGCGGCCGAGAACTGCGCCTGCGTGCCCGACCGGCGCAGGTAGAGCACCAGCATCTGTGCGCACTGGCGGGCGACGTCGACACCCACGTCGGCCTCGACGAGTGCGAGCACGAGGTCGAAGCCCGAGGTCACGCCGGCGGAGGTCCAGACGCAGTCGTCGGTGACGAAGATCGGCTCGGTGTCGACCTCGACCGTGGGGTGCCGCTCGGCGAGCGAGTCGCCGTAGAGCCAGTGGGTGGTCGCGCGGCGGCCGTCGAGCAGGCCGCACTCGGCGAGGATGAACGCGCCGGTGCAGATCCCGACCACCCGGCGGGCGCGGAGCGCGATGCGCCGGATCCCGGTGGCCAGCGTCGGGTCCGCCACCGCGGCGTCCTCCGCCACCGGGCCGCCGAGGACGATCAGCGTGTCCACCGCGGCGCGGTAGCCGGCGAGGTTGCGGACGCCGCTCAGGGTCAGCCCGCCCCACAGCGCCACCGGCTCACCGTCGGAGCTCGCGACCTCGACGCGGTAGGGAGCGGCCTGCCCGCGGCTGGTGGCCACGGCGTTCGCCATCTCGAGGATGTCGCGGACGCCCAGGAGCTCCATCCCGAGAGCTCCGGGGTGCGCGACGAGCAGCATCCGCCGGGCCATGGGCCCGACGCTAGGGCCCCCGGCCCCTGTCCACAATGACAAGGACCGTTCAGATCAGGACACGGGGGCGGCGGGGGGTCAGGCGGCCAGGGCGCGGGCGCGGTGCTCGGCCGGGACCTCCTCGTCGGCGGGCGGGGGACCGGGCGGGGTGCCGTCGCCGAACGGGCGACCGCCGAGTGCCTCGCGGCCGTGGGGCTCGAGCCAGCCGGAGAGGTCCGGGCCGGCAGGGACGATCTGCGTCGGGTTGATGTCGGTGTGGACGCGGTAGTAGTGCCGCTTGATGTGGTCGAAGTCGGTGGTGTCGCCGAAGCCGGGAGTGGTGAACAGGTCGCGGGCGTAGGCCCACAGCACCGGCATCTCCGCCAGCTTCGACCGGTTGCACTTGAAGTGGCCGTGGTACACGGCGTCGAACCGGGCGAGCGT
This sequence comes from Sporichthya brevicatena, assembly GCF_039525035.1. NCBI lineage: Bacteria > Bacillati > Actinomycetota > Actinomycetes > Sporichthyales > Sporichthyaceae > Sporichthya > Sporichthya brevicatena. The sequence goes on along the minus strand of NZ_BAAAHE010000019.1, from coordinate 74,647 downwards.
CGTGAACAGTCGGATGTCGGCCTCGGTGATCGTGTCCCCGACGAGGTAGCGCTGATCGCGCAGGCGCTCGGTGAGGCGGTCCAGCGCGGTGAACAGTCGGTCGTAGGCCTTCTCGTACGCGTCCTGCGTGCCGGCGAAACCGCAGCGGTACACCCCGTTGTTCACCTCGGTGTAGATCCACCGCATGACCTCGTCGATCTCGTCGGCGCGGTCCGCCGGGTAGAGGTCGGGCGCCCCGGGGCGGTGGTACTCGCGCCACTCGGTCGAGAGGTCGAGAGTGATCTGCGGGAAGTCGTTGGTGACGACCTTGCCGCTCGCGATCTCCACGACCGCCGGGACGGTGACGCCCCGGTCGTAGTGCGGGTCGCGCGCGAGGTAGGCCTCCTGCAGGCGCTCGATCCCCAGCACCGGGTCACGCCCGCCCGGGTCCTCGGTGAACGTCCAACTGCGTTCGTCGTGCTCCGGGCCGGCGATGCCCATCGGCAGGACGTCCTCCAGGCCGAGCAGCCGGCGCACGATGATCGACCGGTTCGCCCACGGGCACGCCCGCGCGACGATCAGCCGGTACCGCCCCGGCTCCACCGGCCAGCCCGGCCGCCCGTCGGGGGTCGTGCCGTCCCGGGTGATCCGGTCGGGGATGTAGGTGGTGTCGCGCTCGAACTCCGAGTCCTCCACGTAGGCCATACGGGATCCGTACCCGCTGGGCTCAGCCCGACGCCCGCAACCGTTCCCCGAGGCCGCTGGCGCGGGCGGCGGGGCGGCCGACGGACCGGAGGACGGCGTCCTCCGACCCGATCACCCGGACGCCGGCCGCGGCGCGGGTGATCGCGGTGTACAGGGTCTGGCGGGTGGCGAGCGGCGACGCAGCCGACGGCAGCATCAGCGTCACCGCCACGAACTCGCTGCCCTGGCTCTTGTGCACGGTCATCGCATGGACGGGCCGGACCTCGGGCAGCCGCCCGAGCGGGACGAGCTGCGGGGCGCCGCCGCGGCGGAACGCGGCCATCGGTTCGCCGTCGCAGTCGACGACGACGCCGGTGTCGCCGTTGAACAGCTTGGCGTCGCGGTCATTGGCGGTGACGAGCAGCGGCTCGCCGACGTAGCGGCGGTCGGCGCGGAAGGCGGTGGGGGCGCCGAGCCATCCGGCGACCCGATCGGTCCACAGCCGCACCCCGCGGGGGCCGAGGTGGTGGGCGCAGAGCAGGCGGTGCCGCTCCAGGGCGTCGAGTGCTCCGGTGACGTCCCCGGCCCGGGCGGCGGCCTCCATGTCCGTCCCCGCCGCGACGACGTCGGCGCGCAGTCCGGCCACCGCGTCGTCGGCGATCAGGACGTCGTCGGCGACCTCGACGAACTCCAGGCCGGGCTCGCCGGAGCGCAGCAGGGCGAGGACCTCCTCGCCGCGGCCGTCGCGGACCGCGGCGGCGAGCCGCGCGATCGGCCCGGCGTCGGCGAACCGGCGTGAGCGTTGCAGGGTCACGACGTGCGGGGCGAGCCGGGACGGGCCCGCCCCGGACCGGCCGACGATGTCGCCGAGCACCGCACCGGCCTCGACGGAGGCGAGCTGGTCCGGGTCGCCGACGAGGATCAGCCGCGCCGTGGGCCGGACGGCCTCGAGCACGCGCGCCATCAGGGTCAGCGAGACCATCGAGGTCTCGTCGAGGATGACCACGTCGTGGGGGAGCCGGTTCTCCCGGTCGTGCGCGAAGCGGCTGCGCGTGCCGGGCCGGCTGCCGAGCAGGCGGTGGATGGTCGAGGCGCTCACGTCCCCGACCCGCTCGGCGTCCGCGGGGTCGAGCTGGGCCAGGGCGGCACGCACGGCCTCCTCGAGCCGGACCGCCGCCTTCCCGGTCGGGGTCGCGAGCGCGACCCGCGGTCGGGGGCCGGGCTGGTCGGCCAGCGCCGCCAGCAGCCGCGCGACGGTCGTGGTCTTCCCGGTGCCGGGCCCGCCCGCGACGACGGTCAGCAGCGACAAGGCCGCGCTGGCGGCGGCGGCGCGCTGGTCCGCGTCCTCGGCGGCGGGGAAGAGGCGGTCGAGCGCGGTGGCCAGCCGGACGGAGTCGACGGGCGGACCGGCCGCGGTCGCCCGCTCCAGCAACGCCGCGGCGACGAACCGCTCCTGGCCGAAGTAGCGGTCGAGCCACATCGAGCCGCCGACCAGGCGCAGCGGTGGCCCGGCCGGGTCGTCCTCGCCCCCGCAGAGCGGGCTCGCCGCGCACCGGGCGATCCACTCGGCGGGCTCCGGCCAGGGCAACGCCGCCGGGTCGGGGGCGTCCGCGTCGGCGTTGCCGCCGCCCGCCTCGAACCCGGCCGCCTCCAGGGCCTCCGGCACGATCGTCTCGGCCGCCGACGCGAGGTCGAGCACGACCGAGCCCGACCGCGTGCCGCGGACGGTGAGCGCGGCGGCGAGCAGCACGGCCTCGTCGGTCTCGCCGCCGAGGCGCCCGAGCGTCTGTGCGACGTGGACGTCGGCCGCGGCGAGCACGCCCGCGGCGTTGAACTGCCCGAGCACGCCGGTGGCATGGCGTGCCCGCTCGGGCAGGTAGGCGCCCAGCGCGCCGACGTCGACGGTCACGGCGCACCTCCGGCGAGCAGGGTCGAGACGGCCACGGCGAGTGCGGCGGGTGGCGCCCAGGCGAACACGCCGGGGACGCCGTCGGGGCCCGCGGTGCCGGGCCCGCACATGCCGCGCAGGTACAGGTAGAGCACGCCACCGAGATGCTTCGCCGGTTCATAGCCGGGCTGACGCCACGTCAGGTAGCGGTGCAGCGCGACCTGATACAGCAGCGCCTGCAGCGGGTAGTCCGACGCCCGCATCGCCGGGGCGAGCACCTCCGGGCGGTAGTGCCAGGCCGTCGCCGCCACCCCCGCCGGGTGCAGCCGGTTGGTCTTGTAGTCGACGACGAGGTAGCGCGGGCCGTCGGCGCCCGGGACCCGCAGCACGGCGTCGATGCTGCCGGTGAGATAACCGCGCAGCGGTTGCCCGGCGAGGTCCGGCGCGCGCAACCGGTCGGCGTAGGGGCGGACCGGGTCGCCCTCGGGCAGGTGGGCGGTGAGCAGGGCCGCCACCTCGCCGAGCCGCACGTCGCGACCGGGGGTGTCGCCGCCCGCCAGCGGGAGTTCGAACTCCATCTCGGACAGCCGGTCGGCCGGGGCGAAGTCCGCGAGCCGCCGCTCGTCGGCCAGCGGCCCGAGCGGGGTGGTCATCGCGACCTCGAGGGCTTCGATCAGCGCGTCGGGGTCGACCCCACCGACCGGGACGTACCGCTGCGCCCGCTCGACCGCCGGCCCCAGCGCTGCCCGCAGGTCGCCCGCGGTCGGATCGACCTCCTCCAGCACCGCGTGCACCAGGCTGCCGAACGCCGCCCCGGCGGGCAGGTCGCCGAACGGGGAGGGCGGCCAGTTCGCTGACGGATCGTCAGGGACGAGTCCGTCCACGGCCGGCGCCGGCTCGCCCTCGACGGGTTCGTCGGTCGTCCCCGCCGACTCCGGCTCGGTGGCCGCGGGACCGGCCTCGTGGGCCGCGGCGGTGAGCGCGGAGTAGGAGGTCCGCCGCCACGCGGTGTCCACGCTGCGCCGGAACTCCAACGCCCGCGGCTCGCCGACCGTCGGCGTCTCCGGGGACCAGGTCGCCGGCTCGACCGGCAGCTCGACCAGCTCGATACCGAGCGCCCCGTCCGAGCCCGCGGCCCGCTGCTCCAGCTGGGCCACCGCGGCGTCGAGGTCGGGCACGGGGACGCGCTGCGCCGCGGTCTCGCCGGGCGGGGTGAACAGCAGGCGGTGCAACGGCGCCTGCTGGGTGATCGTCGAACGTCCCCACCACAGCGTCAGTTGCGAGCGGGCCCGGGTCGCGGCGACGTAGAGCAGGCGCAGCTCCTCGCCGGCGTCCTCCTCCTGACCGGCCCGCAGCGCCGAGCTCCAGCCCGGGCCGCCGCGGCCGCCGACGTCGCGGATGCGGGTGCCGTCCGGGCCGTGGAACAGCGTCACCTCGGCGTCGTCGCCGACCCAGCGGGCCCAGGCGAACGGCACGTGGACGAGCGGGAACTCCAGCCCCTTGCTCATGTGGATCGAGACGATCTGGACGGCGCGTGCGTCGGAGTCCAGTCGGCGGCTGCGCTCGGCGCCGGGGTCGCGGTCGGCCTCCGCGATGCGCCGGCGGAGCCAGGTCAGCAGCGCGACCAGTCCGAGCCGCTCGTTGGTCGCGGCGGTGTGCAGCACGTCGCAGATGTGACGCAGGTCGGTGGCGCGGCGCTCCCCGCCGGACTCGCCGAGCAACCGGGCGAAGGTGCCGTGGTCCGCGTCGACCGCGGCGAGCAGGGCGGCGGGGCCGCGCTCGGCGAGCACGTTCGCCCACGTCCGCGCCTGCTGGGCCAGGGCATCGTGCGCACGCTCGCCGCCGGAGTCGACCTGCGACGCGGTCCGCCCGACGAAGTCGGTGACGGCCAGGCGGCGGACCCGGCCGACCCGGTGCGGCTGCTCAAGAGCCTCGAGCAGCACGAGCCAGTCCATGGCCGCGGGCGTGCTGAACACACTCGTCGCCGCGCGCAGGACCGTCGGCACCTTGGCTTTCACGAGCAGGTCCCGGATGCGCTCGCCGTCACTGTTGCGGCGGACGAGGACGGCGATGTCCCCGGGGTGCACCGGCCGCTCGGCGCCGTTCGGCCCCGCGCGCAGCGTGCTGCCGTCGGTGAGCACGCGGACGATGTCGCGCACGACGTCGGCCGCGACCGACTCCCGCAGCGGGTCGGCCTTCGCGACCTTCGTGCTCGGCCCGGTCGGGCCGGGGTGCACCCGCAGCCGCACCGCCGCGGTCGGTCCGTCGGGGCGGTGCAGCAGCGGATCCGGCCGTCCGGCCTCGACGGGCTCGACGCGGATCCGCTCGTCCCCGAGCGGGGCGCCGCCGAAGAGCGCCTCCAGGCCCGTCAGGACGCGGGCGTCGCTGCGGAAGTTGCGGGGGAGGGTGGCGTGGGTGCCGGCCAGTTCCGCGGCCCGCAGGTAGGTCTGGACGTCCCCGCCGCGGAAGGCGTAGATGGCCTGCTTCGGGTCGCCGATCAGCACGAGCGTGGCGTGGCCGTGGAAGGCCGACTCGAGGATCTGCCACTGCACCGGGTCGGTGTCCTGGAACTCGTCGACCAGCACGACGCGGTAGCGCTCCCGGAGCCGGGCGCGGACGGCCTCGGCGTCCGCCCCGTGCAGGGCGTCGCGCAGCACGACCAACAGGTCGTCGAAGCTCATCGCCCGGCGGGCACGCAGCCGCCGGCGCAGTTCGTTCCGCACCGCCAGGGCGTACCGTGCGCGGTCCCGGGCGGGGCCCTCGCCGTCGACGGGCGCGATCCGGGCGTGGGCGTCCAGCGTGGCCGCCTTCGCGACCTCGTGGGCGATGCCGAAGCCGAACGCCGGGTTCTCGTCGGCGGGCGCGTACTTGCGCAGGTACAGGTCGGTCGCGACCTCGCCGCGCAGGTCGGTCAGGTCCTCCAGCAGGTCGGTGTCGGGGTCGGCGTCGGCCGCCGTCCCGAGCCCGCGGATGACGAGCTGGCAGAACCCGTGCGTGGTGGTGATCGTCGCCGCGTCGAAGTCCGCGGTCGCCGCGATCAGCCGCTCCCGGCGGGCCTCGATCTCGGCGGCGTCGCCGGTCGCGAGGTGCACGAGCACGTCGTCGCCGCTCGCCCGCGCCGCCACCGGGTCGGCGAGGGCGTCCCGCGCGCTCGTGAGCCGCTCCCGTACCCGCTCCCGCAGCTCGCGGGTCGCGGCCCGGCCGAAGGTGACCACGAGCAGGTCGCCGAGGGAGGCGACGCCCTCGGCCACGTAACGCGTGACGAGGGCGGCGATCGTGTAGGTCTTCCCGGTGCCGGCGCTGGCTTCGAGCAGGGTCGTCCCGCTCGGCAGGGGGCCGAGCAGCTCGTAGGCGACCGCGGAGGTCCGTCGCATCTGATCCTCCGTCAGCTCTCTGCCGACAGCAGCGGCTGCCAGACCCGGACGGCGAGTTCGGAGAACTCCTGGACGTTCAGCCGCCGCAACGGTGCGTGCGGGCCGTAGACCAGGCAGTAGGCGTCGTCGTCGCGCTCGGCGAACTTGCCGGCCCACTCCTGATCCTCGGCGTCGTCGAGGGCGAAGCGGTGGTCGGCCCCGGTGACCAGCTTGCTCGCGTACCGCTCGGCGGTGGCGACCGGCAGCGGCAGCGGCCGGCGCAGACCCTCGTCGCGCAGGGCGATCAGGTCGGCGAGGATCGCGCACCCGGCGTCCGGCTCCACCGGGCCGAGCACACGCCGGGCGGCGCGGTTGCCGCGGCGGCCGACCACGGTGCCGCGCCACTTCTCGTCCGGGTGCATCGCGAGCAGCGCCAACAGCTCGATCCACGCCGACAACCGCTGCTTCGGCTTGAGCGAGGAGTACTCGACCCGCAGGAACTCGACCCCGCGGACGCCGCTCACGGTGCCGGTCAGCCGCCGGGGGACACCGGCGACGCGGAGCTCGACGTCGATGTCGACGATCCGCGGCTCGGTGCCGAGCTCGTCGGCGACCAGCGCGGTGATGGCGTCGACCCGCGAGCCGACCTTGCTCAGCACGCGCCGCCCCAGCGCGCCCGGTGGCAGGGAGCCGCGGCGCAGCTCGAGCGCGCAGCACACGTCGATCGGGACGCCCCGCAGCCGCTGGCGCAGGAGGCGGTCGCCGATCGCCCACTCGCTCAGCCCGTCGAGCTCGATCGGCAGGGCGTCCGGGGGATCGGTGTCCTCGTCCGGGAACCCGAGCTCCAGACGCTGGCGCAGGAACCCGCGGGCCGGGTGGGTGAGCAGCCGGATCAGATCGGTGAGCTCGACCGGCCCCGGTTCGCACGGCGGCAGGACGCCGTCGACCAGTTCGCGCGCCGCCGTCCGCGGTGCGAGCAGCGCCCGGGCGCCGGCCAGGGCGGCGCGGTCGAAGCTGATCGGGCGTCGGGCCGGGGCGGGAGCGCCCGGCAGGTCGACGCCGAAGTTGCGAGGGTCGAACACCTGCAGTGGATGACGGACCGTCACGTGCTCGGCGACCGGGCGGCCGTCGGCGGTCCGCGCCACCCCGTCGAGGGCGTCGAGGAGTTCGCCGACCGGCACCGCCGGCGGGATCGGGGCGCCCGAGCGCTCGTCCGCTCCCGTGTACAGCACGATCAGGTGCTCCCCGGCGGCACCGACGGCGTCGAGCAGCAGCTGCCGGTCCTCGCTGCGGGGGTCGCGTTCGCCGGGGCGCGGGGCGCGGGCGAGCAGGTCGTCGCCGTCGACCACGCCGGCCCGCGGGAAGGTGCCGTCGTCGAGGCCGAGCAGGACGATCACCCGGTGCGGCACCGAGCGCATCGGCACCATCGTGCAGACGGTCAGCGTGCCGGTGCGGAAGCTCGCGCGGGTGGGCCGCCCGGCCAGTCGCCCGGCGAGCAGCGCCGCGACGTCGCCGGGCGTGAGGGGCGTGGCCGAGCCGCCCGCGGCGTCGCGCAGGTCTTCGAGCTCGGACGCGAGCGACACCGTCTGCCACGCCTCGCCGGGCCCGGGCGCGGACAGCGACAGGACCGCGTCGAGGAGCAGGTCCACCCACTCGTCGATCGGGTGCGGCTGTGCGATGGCGGTCAGCGCGTGCCCGAGCCGGTCGACGAGTTCGGCGAACCGGCCGGCCAGGCCGATCTTCGCGGAGTCGACGTCGTCGAGCGGCACGGCCTCGCCGAGCCAGGTCTGCCCGGCCTCCATGGCCACGCCGAGCAGGAGTCGGTCCAGCCCGTCCCGCCAGGTCCCCTGCGCGGTCGGCAGCGCGTACCGGCGGCGGTGCGTCGCGTCGACGCCCCAGCAGATCCGTGCCTCGGCGACCCAGTCGGCCAGGCGCTCGGAGTCCTCGGCGTCGAAGCCGAACCGGCGCCGGACCGGCGCCGTCGCCGCGAGGTCGAGCACCGCCGCGGCGGTCACCCGGCCGCGCGCGAGGTCGAGCAGCGTCGCCAGCGTCCCGAACAGCGGGTTCGCCTGCCGCAGCGCCCGGTCGGCCAGGCGGACCCGCAGGCCCGCGGCCGGGTGCCCGGCGCTGCCGTCGGCCCCCTCGGCCTCGCGCTCGGCGAAGGCTGCGGCCACGAGCGGCGCGAACTGCTCGATGTCCGGGCACATCACGAGGATGTCGCGCGGCTGCAGGGTCGGGTCGGCCGCGAGGCGTTCGAGCACGGTCTCCCGGAGCACCTCGACCTGCCGCGCCCGGCCGTGGCACGCGTGCACGACGACCGAGTGGTCGTCGGCGGCGAGCAGCGGGCGCTCCGCCGGGGCGGGCACGCGATCGGCCGCCAGCGCGTCCTGCAGCCGCCCGAGCAGGCGGTCGGGGCGCGGGGGAGCGGGGTGCTCGACGTCGCCGTGCCCGGGCGCGACCTGAGCGAGCCGGGCCTGCAGACCGCGCACGTCGCGCGACATCGACCGCAGGAGGGGGTGCCGCGGGCCGTCCCCGGCCGCGACGGCCGCCCACAGCGCGGGTGAGGCGTGCTGGACCCAGAGCCGGATCTCACGCCGTTGCGCCAACGTCGCGAGCACCCGCAGGCGCGTCCGGGAGAGCCGGTTGAGCCCGAACACCGAGAACCGCTCGGGCAGCGCGGCGCACTCGGGCTCGTCGGCGAGCCGGACCAGGGCCTCCTCCAACCGCTCGGCGGGCGAGGGGACGCCGATCTCGGCCCGCAGCCGCCGCCACAGCGGCGGCTGCCAGGCGAGGTCCGCCGGGACGGGCGTGCCGTCGTCGGTCTCGTCCCGGCCGGCGGCCCAGCACTGGATCAGCTCCGGCCGTTCCTGCCCGTAGGTGGCGAATAGGGCGGCCAGCCGGGCCGCGACCGCGTACCGGCGGTCGCCGCCGGCGAGGTGGGCCTCGATGCGGTCCCCGGCCCCGCCCGCGTCGAGGATCCGCAGCAGCGGCCACACCGCCCGCTCCGGCGCCCACGGGTCCGCGGAGGCGCCGTCGTCCCCGGTCGAGGGGCCGGCGGGCACCCCACCGCCCGCGGCCCGCAGGGCGTCGTCGAGCAGTCGGGTGGGGGAGGAGAACACGACGTTCGCGCAGATGCCCGCCCCGTCCGGACCGGCACCGAGGACGTGGGAGAGGCGCTGCGCGAGCCAGCGTTCGACGCCCTTGGCCGGCACCGCGACGATCTCGGGTGCGAACGGATCGCCGACGGGCACCGCCAGATGCCGGCCCAGCTCGGCGACGAGGACGTCCGCGCTCGCGGACCGGTGCACGTGGAGCATCGCGGGCCTACCTTCTCAGCCGGCACCGACAGCGACCAACCGCGCCGGCAGACCGCGCCGGCAGACCGCGCTGGCAGGATGGCCCGGATGCGGCTGCCGGACGACCTCGTCACGCCCTGCCTCGTCGTGGACGCCGACCGGATGGCGGCGAACATCGCGGCGATGGCGGCCCTCGCGACCGAGCGGGGCCTGGCGCTGCGGCCGCACGCGAAGACCCACAAGTGCCTGCCGATCGCCGCGCAGCAGCTCGCCGCCGGCGCACAGGGGCTCACGGTGGCCACCGTCGCCGAGGCGGAGATCTTCGCGGCCGGCGGTGCGGACGACCTCTTCGTCGCGTACCCGATCTGGGCGGACGCGGCCCGGGGCGCGCGCCTGGCCGCCCTGGCCGAGCGGGTCGCCCTGCGCGTCGGGGTCGGCTCCGCCGAGGGCGCGGCCGCGCTCGCTCGCGCCGTCCCGGGCCTCGAGGTGCTCGTCGAGATCGACAGCGGCCACCACCGGACCGGGGTCGCTCCGGCCGACGCGGGGGCCGTCGCCGGCGCCGCCGAGCGGGCGGGGCTGCGCGTCCGCGGCGTCTTCACCTTCCCCGGCCACTCCTACGCCCCCGGGGCGCCCGGTGCGGCGGCGGCCGACGAGGCCACGGCCCTCGCCGCCGCGGCCGAGTCCCTGGCGGCCGCCGGGATCGAGCCCGCAGTGCGCAGCGGCGGGTCCACGCCGAGTGCCGCCCACACCGGGGCGGGCGTGACCGAGCTCCGGCCCGGCGTCTACGTCTTCGGCGACGCCCAGCAGCTCGAGCTCGGCACGATCGACGAGGGTGGGCTCGCGCTCGTCGCGGCCGGGACGGTGGTGAGCCGGGCCCCCGGCCGGGTGGTCCTGGACGCCGGCAGCAAGGTCCTCGGGGCCGACCGCCCGGCGTGGACGAGCGGGTTCGGGCGGGTGCCCGGACACCCCGACGCGCGGGTCGTCGCGCTCTCGGAGCACCACGCGACCGTGACCTGGCCGACCGGCCCGCCGCCCGAGTTGGGCGAGATCGTCCCGGTCGCGCCGAACCACGTGTGCGCCGCGGTGAATCTGGCCGCTGAGCTGGTCGTCTGTCGCGACGGAGTGGTCGTGGACACCTGGCCCGTGGCCGCGCGGGGCGCCAACACCTGACCTGGCAGCCACCTGTGAGCTGGGCCTGATTTCGGCCCGGAACTGAACCGTCACGCAGTGCGGTGCGTCCTAACCGGGACAACGAGGACAGGCCGGGGGGCCTGCACGTGACGGGGGCCTGCCATCGTGATCCGAGTCCGTACGACCACGCCGTCGATCGGCGCGACCGGACTCGCGGTCGCCGGCCTGGTCGGCGCCCTGGTGACGGGGCTGACTGTCGGCCTCACACCCGCGGCCGCCGCCCCCAGCGTCGCGTCGACGGTCGCGGACGGCCGGTACATCGTCAGCTTCACCGAGGCGGCGACCGCGGCTGACGTCGCCGCCGCTCGGGAGCGGGCCGTCGCGGACGGTGCGCAGATCCTCTACGACTACGGCACCGCGCTCGCCGGGTTCGCCGCCGTGCTCCCCGACAACGCGCGCGCGGACCTCGTCGCCGACCCGTCGGTGGCGGCCGTCGAGCCGGACGAGGTCATCAGCATCGACTCGACCCAGAGCAACCCCACGGCCGGTCTCGACCGGATCGACCAGCGCGGGAAGAAGCTCAACGGCAAGTACCAGTACACGGCCACCGGCAAGGGCGTCACCGCCTACGTCATCGACACCGGCGTGATGGCGTCGCACTCGGAGTTCGGCGGCCGCGTCCAGGCGGGCCGGACCTTCACCTCGTCCCCGGCCACCACGGACTGCGGCGAGGGTCACGGCACCCACGTCGCCGGGCTGCTCGGCGGCAAGCACTACGGCGTGGCCAAGTCGGTGACGATCGTTCCGGTCAAGGTCTTCGGGTGCGGCGGCGCCGCCAGCGTCTCGACGGTGATCGCCGGTATCGACTGGGCGGCCGCGGACGCGAAGAAGCGCTCCGGCCCCGCCGTCGCCAACCTCAGCGCGGGCGTCGACAAGAGCGTGGGCCGCGGCCTCGAGCGCGCGGTCAAGAACGCGATCTCCTCCGGCCTGACGTTCGTCACCGCGGCCGGCAACGACGGTGGGAGCGCCTGCTCGCAGTCACCCGCGCGGGTCGGCCCGGCCATCACGGTCGGTGCGGTGAACCGGAACGACAGCCGGGCCGGGTTCTCCAACTACGGCACGTGCGTGGACCTGTTCGCCCCGGGCGTCTCCGTGCGCTCGGCGGGCATCGGCTCGAACTCCGACACCGCGGTCAAGGACGGCACCTCGATGGCCGCCCCGCTGGTCACCGGCGTCGTCGCGACCTTCCTGGAGCGGTACCCGACCGCGAGTGTCGCGAAGGTCCGGGCGGCTCTGTTCGACGCCACCACCAAGGGCAAACTGAGCGGGATCGGCTCCTCGCCGAACCGGCTCCTCTACTCGAAGCTGAAGATCGTCAACCGCGCGCCGAAGGTCAGCGCCCTCGGCGCGGCGCTGCCGGGCAAGGGGCGCACCGTGAACACCGGTTCGGTCCCGGTCACCGTCAGCTGGAAGGGCTCGGACCCCGACGGCACCGTCGTGCGGTACGAGATGCAGCGCAGCACCAACGGCGGCCGGACCTGGCGTTCCGTGGCGCTGCCGACGAAGAAGGCCCGTTCGGTGACGCTGAACCTGGGCAAGAGCGGCGGGCACCGCTTCCGCGTCCGCGCGGTCGACGACCTCGGCAAGCGCAGCGCCTGGCGGACCACGAACAAGATGCGGATCGCGATCGCCCAGCAGGGTTCGGCGAAGTTCCGCAAGACCTGGACGGCCGGCTCCGGCGCCGATCTCATGGGCGGTTCGAGCCGTAGCTCGGCGAACCGCGGCGGGGCGGCGACGTACAAGTTCAGCGGCCGCACGATCCGCTGGATCGGCACGACCGACCCGAACTACGGCAAGGCGAAGGTCTATCTCGACGGCAAGCTGGTGGCGACGGTCGACGCCTACTCGGCGACCCGGAAGACGTGCCGTGTGCTGTTCGCCAAGACGGTGAAGCCGGGTAAGCACACGCTCAAGATCGTGGTGCTCGGCAAGCACAGGGCGGCCTCCGGAGGCAATCGGGTGGACCTGGACGCGTTCGTGGTCACGAACTGATTCCGGGGTGCACCGGACATTCCTGACGAAGCGTCAGACCACTTGCGTGGTATGTCCGAATGGTCGTGTTCGGTGCTCGGGAAAGAGTGATCCAAGTGGTGGCGGGCGCAATCGGCGGGTTCCTAGCCTGAACCGGTGAAACGGACCCTGCCGGCGCCGCGCACCGCGGTCCTCGCGTTGCTGGCCGGCGCCCTCGTCGCGCCGGCCGTCGTCCCCGACCTCGCTCCGGCGAGCGCCGTGTCGGCGGCCGACACCGTGAGCGCCAAGCAGGCGAAGAACCGGTGGATCGTCCGCTTCGACCGCAACGCGACCGGCAAGCAGTTCCGCAACACCCGCGACGCCTCGCGCAAGCGCGGCGCGAAGATCCACCACCAGTACTCGCGGGTCTTCACCGGCTTCGCCGCCACGCTGACTCCCGCCGAGGTGAAGCGCCTCCGGAAGAACAAGGCCGTGCTCTCCGTCGAGCCGGACTACCAGGTGAAGGCGTTCGGGACGCAGTCCCCGGTCCCGAGCTGGGGTCTCGACCGGATCGATCAGGCGACGCTGCCGCTCTCGAACAGCTACACCTACTCGGCCACCGGCGCCGGTGTCACCGCCTACGTGCTCGACACCGGCATCCGGGCGAGCCACACCGACTTCGGCGGCCGCGTCGCCACCGGGTACTCCGTGATCTCCGACGGCCGCGGCACCGACGACTGCCACGGTCACGGCACCCACATCGCCGGCACGCTCGGGGGCGCCACCTACGGCGTCGCGAAGCAGGTGACCCTGGTGCCCGTCCGCGTCCTCAACTGCGCGGGCAACGGCACCTGGTCCGGCGTGATCGCCGGCGTCGACTGGGTCGCGCAGCGCGTGCGCACCGTCGGCGGACCCTCGGTCGCCACCATGAGCCTGGGCGGAGCGGCGTCCGCCGCGCTCGACAGCGCCGTCTCCAACGCGATCAACGCCGGCATCTCCTTCGTCGTGGCCGCGGGCAACAACGCGGGGAACGCCTGCAACCTCAGCCCCGCCCGGCTGCCGGCCGCGGTGACCGTGGGGGCCAGCACCCGCACGGACGTCCGGGCGAACTGGTCCAACTACGGCCCCTGCCTGGACCTGTTCGCCCCCGGCGAGGGCATCGTCTCGGCGGGCATCGCGAGCAGCACCGCGTCGATCAGCGGGAGCGGGACGTCCATGGCGGTCCCGCACGTCGCCGGCGTCATGGCGACCTACCTGCAGCAGCACCCGGCCGCCTCGCCGGCGACCGTGCGCAACGCGGTCGTGAACGCCGCGGGCGACGCCTTGTCCTCCCTCGGCTCCGGTTCCCCGGACCGCTTGCTCTCCAGCGTCCTCGGCGGGGGCACGCCCACCCCGACGCCCACCCCGACCCCGACGCCCACCCCGACCCCGACGCCCACCCCCACGCCGACCCCGGTGCCCACGTCGACGCCGGTCCCGACGCCGACGCCGACCCCGGTGCCCACGTCGACGCCGGTCCCGACACCCACGCCGGTCCCGACGCCGACGCCGACCCCGGTTCCCACCCCGACGCCGACCCCGACGCCGACTCCCACCCCGACTCCCACCCCGACTCCCACCCCGACGCCCACGTCCAACGCCGCTCCGGTGGCGACGCCGCCGGCGGTGGTGCTCGGGCCGGCGGGGGACCAGATCGGCGTCTCGGGAGTGCCGCTGCGGGTGAGCTGGGCGGCGACCGACGCCGACGGCGACCGCATCACCTCCTACACGCTGCAGCACTCCACGGACGACGGCTCGTCGTGGACGACCGTCGGGTTGCCGAACCCGAGTGCCACGTCGGCGACGGTCACGGTGACCGGCACCAGCAACCAGTTCCGCGTCCGCGCGGCCGACGAGCGCGGTGCGGTCGGCAACTACGCCGCGGGACCGAAGCTGACGGTCACGCGCTCCGAACAGGGCGCGGCCACGACCTCGCCGTCGACGAACTGGGCGACGGTGAACTACGGCGACCTGTCCGGGGGCTCGCTGACGCAGGCGAGCAAGGCCGGCTCGGTGGCGACGTTCACCTTCACCGGCACACAGATCGCGTGGATCGGGACCTGGTCGCCGAACCGCGGCCGCGCCGAGGTGATTCTCGACGGTGTCAGCCAGGGCGTGATCGACAGCTACTCGGCCGAGTTGTCGACCCGCCGGATCCTGTTCAGCAAGACCGTGCCGGCGGGCAGCCACACGTTGGTGATCCGGGTGCTCGGCGCGCGGGACTCGCGCTCCAGCGGCACCTACGTCGACATGGACGCGTTCGTGACAGTGCGCTAGCCGGAGGACGAGCACGAGTACGTGCCGCCCCGCCCGGGCGGCAGCAGCAAGGACGGACGGGGGGTCCGGATGACGGAGCGTCAGAGCGGGTGTCGGGGCTGGACTCGGCGCGCATCGGTGGTCGCGCTGAGCACGATCGTGGCCCTCGGGTCATCCGCCCTGCCGGCGGTCGCCGCCGACGGTCCGAACCCGGCCGCGCCCGAGGTGGCGGCGGGGGAGGGCAACGGCGGCGAACGCATCCCGGACCGGTACCTGGTGGTCTTCAAACGGGGGACCGACCTCGACCACATCCGTGAGGTCCAGCGCCTGGCCGTCGCGAAGGGCGGGCGCATCCACGCGGAGTACACCCAGGCGCTGCGCGGCTTCGGCGCCACCCTGCCCAAGGCGGCGCTGACCGCGGTCAAGGCCGACGCCGCGATCCGTTTCGTCGAGCCTGACCGCACCCTCGAGATCGCGTCCACCCAGACCCCGGTCCCGACCTGGGGCCTCGACCGGATCGACCAGCGCCCGCGCCGTCTCGACAACCGGTACGGCTACGAGGCGACCGGGACCGGCGTCACGGTCTTCGTCGTCGACACCGGGATCCGCAGCACCCACCGGGAGTTCGGCGGCCGGGTCGGCACCGGGTACTCGGTGATCTCCGACGGCCGCGGGACCGAGGACTGCAACGGTCACGGCACGCACACCGCGGCGACGGTCGGGGGAAAGACCTTCGGCGTCGCCAAGAACGTGACGCTCGTGCCGGTCCGTGTCCTGGGCTGTTCCGGCGGGGGGAGCGCGATCAACCTCGTCGACGGGATCGACTGGGTGGTCGCCCAGGTGGCGAGCCTCCCGCGCAACGCCGTCATCAACATGAGCTTGGGCCAGGACAACGGCTCCGCGGCGATCGACGCGGCCGTCACCGCCGCCGTCGCGGCCGGCATCCCGGTGATCGCGGCCGCCGGCAACCAGGGCGGCGACGCGTGCAAGCCCTCGCCGGCCCGGGTGAGCGAGGTCATCACGGTGGGCGCCACCACCGCCGACGACCAGCGCGCCTCGTTCTCCAACGGCGGTTCCTGCGTGGACGTCTGGGCCCCCGGAGCGTCCATCAAGTCCGCCGACAACGCCTCGGACTCCGCGACCTACACGCTGTCGGGCACGTCGATGGCCGCTCCGCACGTGGCGGGGGCGGCCGCGCTCCATCTGGAACGCTTCCCCGACGCGACACCCGCGCAGGTGCGCGCCGCGATCGTGTCGACCGCGACCTCGGGTGCGCTCTCCAAGCTCGGGTCGGGTTCGCCGAACAAGCTTCTCTACGCGCCCGCGCTCGGCGGGTTGGCGAACCGTGGCCCGACCTCGCGGGGTCCCGTCCCCGCGCTGACGGGTGGTCAGGTCAGCACGGCCGGGGAGGTCCCCGTCCGCGTCACCGCGGCGGACGTCTTCGACCCCGAGGGCGACAACCTCGGCGGCTCGCAGCTGCAGATGAGCCGGGACGGCGGCAGCACCTGGACCGACGTCGCGCTGCCCTCGTCCCGGGCGACGGCTGCCACCGTGCGCGTCCCGGCCACGAAGGCGCTGCGCTTCCGGATCCGCTTCACCGACGTGGCCGGCAGCCTGGGGGACTGGGTGACGGGGCCGACGCGCTCGCTCGCCGTGCGGTCCCAGACCAGCGGCGCCAAGTTCCCCAAAGCCGGCAAGTGGAAGACCGCGAAGTCCTCGGCGGCGCTGGGTGGGTCGGTCAAGCAGACCAGTCGCAAGGGCGCGACGGCGACGTTCACCTTCACCGGCACGTCGGCGAGCTGGATCGCGACGATGGCCCGCAACCGGGGCAAGGCCGCGGTCTACGTGGACGGCAAGAAGATCGCGGTGATCGACCTGTACTCGAAGTCGTCGACCTCGCGCCGGACCGCCTTCTACGTGCACGGCCTCAAGGCCGGCAAGCACACGGTGAAGATCGTCGCCCTCGGCACGAAACGCAAGGCCGCGAAGGGCAAGCGGATCGACGTCGACGGCTGGGCGTCAATCTCCTGACGGCCGGCCGGGCAACACTTTCGTCGCGGCGAGTCCGGCGGTCTCGGGGCCGCCGCCGACGTAGCGGGCGAACTCGTCCACCCAGGCCGCGAGGCGGGAGCCGGAGGTCAGCAGGGCGCCCCAGTGCCCGGTGTCGATCGTCCGCCACCAGGCCGCGGGCGCGGAGTCCAGGCCGGCGGCGGCGAGCGCGGGGCTGACGTACCGATCGCGCAGGGGGACGACGAACTGCACCGGCACCGCGGCCGGCTGCGGGTCCCGGCGGGTGCGGCGGCCCAGCCGGGCGGGCAGGTTCGCCCGGTAGAGGTTGAGACCGGCGACCGCGTCCTCGGTGAGCGTCGGGGCGACGTGGACCGTGGCCGGCGGGATGTCCTCGGTGCGCCGGAGGCGGCGGACCCAGCGCGGCCCCAGGGCCCGGCGCCAGGCGGCCTCCGGCAGCCGCGGGACCTGGAACATCCCGACGTACCAGGAGCGGGCCTGCTGGCGCAGCAGCGGCGCGATCCGCCGCGGCGTCGGGTGGCTCCACCGCGCCTGCGTCCAGGCGGCGACCTGGTCCAGCCCCGGCCCGGACACGGTCGTGTACGAGGCGATCCACTCCGCCGCGTCCGGCGCGGTGACCGCGTCCCAGCCGGTGATCGACCCCCAGTCGTGCCCGACGAGGTGCACGCGTCCGGTCACCCCGGCCGCCGCGACCACCGCGCGCGCGTCCGCGACCAGCGCGGACAACGCGTAGGCCGTCCGATCCGCCGGACGGTCGGACTCGCCCGCCCCGCGCACGTCGTACCGCAGCACGTGCCAGTCCGCCGACAGCGCGTCGGCCACGACGTCCCAGACGCGGTGCGTGTCCGGGTAGCCGTGGACGAGCAGCACGGCGGGACGGTCGGCCGGTCCCTCGGCCCAGGCCGCGAGCCGCACGCCGTCCGGGGCGCGGACCTCGAAGCGGTGCCTCACCCGGCCGCGGCGAGCCGGGTGGCGTACCGGTCCGCGAGTTCGCGCAGCGCGCCGGCGCAGTCCCCGGTGAAGGACGAGCCGTGCATGATCGCGAGCGTCCGCGGCTCGAGGTCGGCCAGTCGGCGGATCGTCGGCGCCGTCGTCGGCGTCAGGCAGGTCGAGGCGAACATCGTCTCGGCCTCGTCGGCCGGTTCGACGACGTCGGACGACACGACGGCGGGTCCGTTCCCGAGGTGGGAGAACAGGTCGCCGCAGAAGAGGGTCCCCGTCTCCTCCTCGTGGAGGACGCGCGCGTCCCACCCGTGGGGGACGTGCGGGGTGTCGAGGTGGCGCAGGCGCCGCCCGCCGAGGTCGAGCACCTCGCCGTCGGCCAGCGGCCGGGGCGCGCGGTCGCACAGATCGTTGAGCGAGACCATGCAGCCGAGGGCGCCGTGCGCCACCTGGGCCTGCGGCGCCGCCCCGAGGAAGCTGTTCATCGCCCCGCTCTCGTCGGCCTCCAGGTGCCCGAACGTGATCCACCGCAGCTCGGAGACCGGACGAACGGTCTCGATCGCGGCCGTCACCAACGGGAACATCCCGCGCGGGCCGGTGTGGAACAGGGCGGGCTCGTCGGCGTCGATCAGGAACTGGTTGAACGTGAAGCCGGTCGGTCCGATCTCGGGGACGAAGGTGGCGATCCGGTAGATCCGGTCGGCGATCTCGTCGATGGTGGTGCCGGGCGTGCTCTCCATGGTGCCCTCCTGGCCGCCCTCCTGGGCGATTGGGCTCGCTCGCGGTGCCAGCGCCATTAGTCTGGACCCAGGTCCGCACGGGCGCGCCATGTGTCCCCGGGTCCCAACTAGAGAGGCCGTCGCGGGAACCCAGTTCGGCTGGGGCCGCGTTCGTGCCGCGCGCCGCGAGGCGACCATCGCGCCACGGCGGACCTGCTGCTCCCGGGCCTCGGCCCGGGAGCAGCTCTGTTCTCGGGGCCGTCGGCGGCGGGGTCAGGCGTTGCGACCGTGCGTCCCGACCAGGCGCAGGACGTCGAGCGAGTCCGAGGTGATGCCGTCGACGCCGAGGTCGATCAGCGTCCGGGCCCGGGTGACGTCGTTCACCGTCCAGCACATGACGCGGTCGACCCGGTCCCGCAGGGCGGCCAGGACGCCGGCGGTGAGCAGGCCGTGCTTCACCGTGACGGCGTAGTCGGGGATGCGGTCCATCGCCAGCGCGGCCCGCAGCGCCGCCGGGTCGCCGATGGTGCGCCAGGTCCGGTAGCCGCCGGCGGCGAGGGCGGGCAGGGTCTCCCAGCCCTTCGTGCTCGCGTAGCACCGGGCGGGGTCCGGCCCGACCTCGAACAGTCGCTCGATCAGGGCGTGTGCGGCCGGCCCCCGGTCGACCTTGAGGTCGATCAGCACCTCCGCCTCCGCGGGCAGGGCGGCCACCGTTGCCGCGAGCGCCACCTCCGACGCGCCCCGGCGCCGCACGGTGAACCGGACCCGGTCCCGGCGCACGCGGGGGAGCAGGGGCGAGATCGGAAGGAAGTGCGAGCAGACGAGTTCGCCGCCGATCTCCTGGACGTCGATCTCGAACACCGTCGCGCCGGCCGCGGTCAGGGCGGCGATGCCGGTCGGCGCGGGTGGGGTCCGGTGAGCGATCGCGAGCACTGTGCCAACCTCCGCGAGGGTCGAGATCCGCCGCCGCCCCGCGCGCCGCACGTGCACGCGGACGGGGTAGGACAGACTTGCACCCGGGATCCGGGTCGTGGCACGGGAGGCGAGCACGCGGCGTGAACGAGACGCTCGCGCTGTTGGCTGCGTTCGCCCTGGTCCTGGCGTGCGGGGTGTTCGTCGCGGCCGAGTTCTCGTTCCTCTCGGTCAACCGCACGGCGATCGAGCAGAAGGCCCGCGACGGTGACAGCGGCGCGAAGGGCGTCCTCGCCGCACTGCAGGGGCTGACGACGCAGCTGTCCGGCGCGCAGGTCGGCATCACGCTGACCAACCTCGCGATCGGTTTCCTCGCCGAACCGGCGATCTCCGAACTGCTCGACGGTCCGCTGACCGACGCGGGGCTCTCGCAGAAGGCGGCCGAGGGCGTCGGCGCCGTGGTCGCGCTCACGCTGGCCACGATCGTGACGATGGTGCTCGGCGAGCTCGTGCCGCAGTACATCGCGCTCGCCCACCCCGAACCGGTCTCGCGCTTCGTGCAGCGCCCGATCCGGATCTTCACGCTGGCGACCAAGCCGCTGTCGGGCGGCCTGAACGTCGTCGCCAACCGCGTGGTCCGTGCGTTCGGGGTGGAGCCGACCGAGGAACTGGCGCACGCGCGCAACCCTGAGGAGCTGGTCTTCCTCGTCCAGCGCTCGGCCGAGCAGGGGACGCTCCAGGAGCCGACCGCGGACCTGCTGCGCAAGGTCCTGACCTTCGACGACCTGCGCGCCTCCGACGTCATGACCCCGCGGACCCGCGTGTCCACCGTGCCGGCCACGGCGACGGTCACCGAGCTGCTGGAGACCGCTCGCGAGACCGGCCGCACCCGTTATCCGGTGGTCGGCGCGACCGTGGACGACGTCCGCGGCGTGGTCAGCCTCTTCGACGCCTTCGCCGTCCCCGCCGCGGCCCGGGACACCACGCCGGTGGGCCGGATCGCCACCGAACCGCACCTGGTGCCGTCCGTCCTGCCGGTCGACGACCTGCTCGCCGGCCTGCTCGGGCAGTCCGCCCAGCTGGCGATCGTGCTCGACGAGTTCGGCGGGCTGGACGGCGTCGTGAGCCTGGAGGACCTGGTCGAGGAGCTGGTCGGCGACGTCGTCGACGAGCACGACCCCGACAGCGGTGGGGAGCCCGAGTCCGGCCCGCACGACCCGGGAGAGCCGTGGGTGGTCTCCGGCCTGCTCCGGCCCGACGAGGTGCGTGAGCTGACCGGTGTCGAGATCCCCGACGGCGGGATCGTCTACGAGACGCTCGGCGGCCTCGTCCTCGCGACGCTCGGCCGCGTGCCCGTCGCGGGGGACACGGTGACCGTCGCGGGCGTCGATCTCACCGTCCTCACGATGGACGGCCGCCGCGTCGACCGCGTCGAGATCCGGCCGGCGGAACCGGTCGACCCCGACGCCCCGCCCGAGCCCGGGAACGGCGCCGAGGCGGCCACCGGCCGTGAGGGCGCGCGCTCATGAGCGGCACCGGCGGCATCGTCGCGGCGCTGGTCCTGCTGCTGGCCAACGCATTCTTCGTCGGCGCCTCGTTCGCGCTCGTCTCCGCCCGGCGCTCGCAGGTCGAGCCGGCCGCCAACGCCGGCTCCCGGCGGGCCGTCCGGACGCTCGCCGCGATGGACCGGCTGCCGCAGATGATGGCCGGGGCCCAGCTGGGCATCACGATCTGCTCGGTCGGCCTCGGCGCCCTGGCCGAACCCGCGATCGCGCACCTGCTGGAGGGGCCGGTCGAGGACGCGGGTCTGCCGCACGGCGCGGTCCACCCGGTGGCGTTCTCCGTGGCGTTGCTGCTGGTCGTGCTGGCGCACGTCCTGATCGGCGAGATGGTCCCGAAGAACTTCACGCTGGCCGTGCCCGACCGTGCCGCGGTGCTGCTCGGACCACCGCTCGCGACGTTCTCGCGCGCGTTCTCCGTCGTGCTCGCGCTGGTCCGGGGCATGGCGGCGGCGGTGATGTGGGCGCTGCGGATCCGGCCGTCCGACCACGTCGACAGCGCGTACGGCCTGCACGAGGTCGCCGAGATCGCCGCCGAGTCCCATCGCGAGGGACTGATCGACGACGAGGAGTACGGGCGCATGGCCCGGGCCCTCGACTTCACGGCCATGACCGCCGCGGACGTGCGCATCCCGCGCGAACGCCTCCACACGCTCGCGGAGGGCGCCTCCGCGGCCGAGCTCGAGGCGCTGGCCGCGCGCACCCGACACATGCGCTTCCCGGTGCTGGACGGCGCCGGGGTCCCGATCGGCTACGTCCACGCCAAGGACCTCCTGGTCGCGGGGGACCTCGGCGGCGGGGTCCCCATCGCACCCGCGGTCCGTCCGATGCCGTCCGTCGCCTCCGACACCCCCCTGCCCGACGTCCTGGCCCAGCTGCGGGGCGATCGCGCCCCGATGGCGACCGTCGTCGGGGCCGGGGGAGTCGGGTCCGGGGGAGTCGAGGGCCGGGAAGTCGAGGGCGTGCTCACCCTCGACGACGTCGTCGTGGCCCTGATCCGGGCCGGCGCTCCGACTCGTCCGGCTTAACCCGAAAAATCGGCCCGCGTCCAGAGCCGGCCGGCGCCCTCGAGGAGCGGTGAGGACCCGGAAACGCTGACGATGCGTCAGGTGCATGATCGCGAAAACCGGCCTCTGACCTGCGCAAACGCACCTCGCGGCGCGCGTCACACCGGAAATGGGTTTCCCGATTTGACTCCCTCGGAGGGGTTCCCTAATGTTCTCGACGTCGCCCCGCACGGAGCAACGGACACCGAGTCTCGGTGGCCGGTCCGCAGGGTGAACCTCCCCGAACGTCGGAGACCGATCCGGGAAACCGGAGCCGGTCGATTTCGGCGCGCGGGAAGGGATTGGAAAACCGCTCGATTTGACGGCGATCCAATCGATGTGTAGGTTAGGCGAGTTGCCCTGACGCAGGTCGAGAGACCGAACTCGGTGAGCATTCGCAACTTGAGAACTCAACAGCGTGCCGAAAGTCAATGCCAAATAACCCCGTTGGCTTCAGGCTTCGCCAGGTCCATCCGGCCCTGGTGATCTGAAGCGAAAACGGATTCCTTTGGTTGTCGAGCTGACTTCGTCAGTGGGTCAGATCTCGACTGCCAGGACACTTTGTTGTGTCAGTGGCTCCCCTTCGCCGGGAAGCCACAACTAAAAGACATCAACGGAGAGTTTGATCCTGGCTCAGGACGAACGCTGGCGGCGTGCTTAACACATGCAAGTCGAACGGTGAACCACCTTCGGGTGGGGATCAGTGGCGAACGGGTGAGTAACACGTGGGCAACCTGCCCCTAGCTCTGGGATAACTCCGGGAAACCGGAGCTAATACCGGATATGACATCGAGCGGCATCGCTCGATGTGGAAAGTTTTTCGGCTAGGGATGGGCCCGCGGCCTATCAGCTTGTTGGTGGGGTAACGGCCTACCAAGGCGACGACGGGTAGCCGGCCTGAGAGGGCGACCGGCCACACTGGGACTGAGACACGGCCCAGACTCCTACGGGAGGCAGCAGTGGGGAATATTGCGCAATGGGCGAAAGCCTGACGCAGCGACGCCGCGTGAGGGACGAAGGCCTTCGGGTCGTAAACCTCTTTCAGCAGGGACGAAGCGAAAGTGACGGTACCTGCAGAAGAAGCACCGGCTAACTACGTGCCAGCAGCCGCGGTAATACGTAGGGTGCAAGCGTTGTCCGGAATTATTGGGCGTAAAGAGCTCGTAGGCGGCTTGTCACGTCTGCTGTGAAAACTCGGGGCTCAACCCCGAGCCTGCAGTGGATACGGGCTAGCTAGAGTGCGGTAGGGGAGACTGGAATTCCTGGTGTAGCGGTGAAATGCGCAGATATCAGGAGGAACACCGGTGGCGAAGGCGGGTCTCTGGACCGATACTGACGCTGAGGAGCGAAAGCGTGGGGAGCGAACAGGATTAGATACCCTGGTAGTCCACGCCGTAAACGTTGGGCGCTAGGTGTGGGGATCTTTCCACGATCTCCGTGCCGCAGCTAACGCATTAAGCGCCCCGCCTGGGGAGTACGGCCGCAAGGCTAAAACTCAAAGGAATTGACGGGGGCCCGCACAAGCGGCGGAGCATGTGGCTTAATTCGACGCAACGCGAAGAACCTTACCAAGGCTTGACATATAGGGAAAACTGGCAGAGATGTCAGGTCCGCAAGGGCCCTATACAGGTGGTGCATGGTTGTCGTCAGCTCGTGTCGTGAGATGTTGGGTTAAGTCCCGCAACGAGCGCAACCCTCGTTCTATGTTGCCAGCGCGTAATGGCGGGGACTCATAGGAGACTGCCGGGGTCAACTCGGAGGAAGGTGGGGATGACGTCAAATCATCATGCCCCTTATGTCTTGGGCTGCACACATGCTACAATGGCCGGTACAAAGGGCTGCGATACCGCAAGGTGGAGCGAATCCCAAAAAGCCGGTCTCAGTTCGGATTGGGGTCTGCAACTCGACCCCATGAAGTCGGAGTCGCTAGTAATCGCAGATCAGCAACGCTGCGGTGAATACGTTCCCGGGCCTTGTACACACCGCCCGTCACGTCACGAAAGTCGGTAACACCCGAAGCCGGTGGCCCAACCCTTGTGGAGGGAGCCGTCGAAGGTGGGACTGGCGATTGGGACGAAGTCGTAACAAGGTAGCCGTACCGGAAGGTGCGGCTGGATCACCTCCTTTCTAAGGAGCATCTGCCGACCACCCCTCGGGTGGCCGGCCAGAGCCACTTCAGTGGACGCACGTTCCACGGTGGTTTGCTCATGGGTGGAACATTGACCAGTAGGCCGGTGACCTCACCAACCCCAAGTACAACCGCCTTGTGCGGAGTGGAACGGGCGTCGGAGAGGAAGCCGGCCCAGGCACGCTGTTGGGTCCTGAAGGGGCGGGTATTCACCCACTCCTTTTCGGGCCGCCAGGCACGCACGTAAGGCTCCGCTGGTCGGAGTACACGGCGAGGAAGCCGGCGGGATCGCCCGTACCTTGAGAACTGCACAGTGGACGCGAGCATCTTATCTTTGTGGCCAAGTTAGTAAGGGCGCACGGTGGATGCCTTGGCACCAGGAGCCGAAGAAGGACGTAGGAGGCTGCGATAAGCCTCGGGGAGCTGCCAACCGAGCTGTGATCCGAGGATTTCCGAATGGGGAAACCCGGCAGGAGTCATGTCCTGTCACCACTGCCTGAACACATAGGGCAGTCGGAGGGAACGTGGGGAAGTGAAACATCTCAGTACCCACAGGAAGAGAAAACAACAGTGATTCCGTCAGTAGTGGCGAGCGAACGCGGAACAGGCCAAACCAGATACGTGTGATAGCCGGCAGGCGTTGCGTATCCGGGGTTGTGGGACCATTCGGTCAGATCTGCCGGTCTGACACGGAGTAAGAAATCACATTCATAGGTGAAGGCCATGCGAAAGGGCCGGCACAGAAGGTAACACCCCTGTAACCGAAATGTTTGTGACTCCGGAGTGATATCCCAAGTAGCACGGGGCCCGAGAAATCCCGTGTGAATCCGGCGGGACCACCCGCTAAGCCTAAATACTCCCTGGTGACCGATAGCGGACAAGTACCGTGAGGGAAAGGTGAAAAGTACCCCGGGAGGGGAGTGAAATAGTACCTGAAACCGTGTGCCTACAAGCCGTGGGAGCGTCGTCGTGCAGCTTGCTGTACGGCCGTCACCGCGTGCCTTTTGAAGAATGAGCCTGCGAGTTAGCAGTGTGTGGCGAGGTTAA
Source organism: Sporichthya brevicatena (assembly GCF_039525035.1). Lineage (NCBI taxonomy): Bacteria > Bacillati > Actinomycetota > Actinomycetes > Sporichthyales > Sporichthyaceae > Sporichthya > Sporichthya brevicatena. Next base: position 49,630 of record NZ_BAAAHE010000019.1, on the reverse strand, counting down.
CCCGTGTGGGGAAGCCGTAGCGAAAGCGAGTCCGAATAGGGCGCCATAGTCGCATGCTCTAGACCCGAAGCGGAGTGATCTACCCATGGCCAGGTTGAAGCGCGGGTAAGACCGCGTGGAGGACCGAACCCACCAGGGTTGAAAACCTGGGGGATGAGCTGTGGGTAGGGGTGAAAGGCCAATCAAACTCCGTGATAGCTGGTTCTCCCCGAAATGCATTTAGGTGCAGCGTCGCGTGTTTCTTGCCGGAGGTAGAGCACTGGATGGTCTAGGGGGCCCACAAGCTTACTGAAATCAGCCAAACTCCGAATGCCGGTAAGTGAGAGCGCGGCAGTGAGACTGCGGGGGATAAGCTCCGTAGTCGAGAGGGAAACAGCCCAGAACACCAGCTAAGGCCCCTAAGCGTGTGCTAAGTGGGAAAGGATGTGGAGTTGCAGAGACAACCAGGAGGTTGGCTTAGAAGCAGCCACCCTTGAAAGAGTGCGTAATAGCTCACTGGTCAAGTGATTCCGCGCCGACAATGTAGCGGGGCTCAAGCACACCGCCGAAGCTGTGTCATTCAGCCGTAAGCCAGGCCTTCGTGGTCCAGGTGGCTGGATGGGTAGGGGAGCGTCGTGTGGCGAGTGAAGCGGCGGGGTGACCCAGCCGTGGACGCCACACGAGTGAGAATGCAGGCATGAGTAGCGAAAGAAGGGTGAGAAACCCTTCCGCCGAATGACCAAGGGTTCCTGGGCCAGGCTAATCCGCCCAGGGTAAGTCGGGACCTAAGGCGAGGCCGACAGGCGTAGTCGATGGACAACGGGTTGATATTCCCGTACCCGCTATGATGCGCCAATGCTGAACCCGTTGATGCTAAGCCCTTGAAGCCGGCGACTCTTCGGAGTCAATGGTGGAGACGGTGACCCAATTCGGTAGTAGGCAAGCAATGGGGTGACGCAGGAAGGTAGTCCAACCCGGGCGATGGTTGTCCCGGGGTAAGGGTGTAGGGCGAGATGTAGGCAAATCCGCATCTCACATAGCCTGAGACCCGATGCCGAGCCGTAAGGCGAAGTGGATAATCCTATGCTGCCGAGAAAAGCCTCTAGCGAGTGTCATGGCGGCCCGTACCCCAAACCGACTCAGGTGGTCAGGTAGAGAATACCAAGGCGATCGGGCGAACTGTGGTTAAGGAACTAGGCAAAATACCCCCGTAACTTCGGGAGAAGGGGGGCCGCGTGGGGTGATGGGACTTGCTCCCTGAGCTCCGTACGGCCGCAGAGACCAGCGAGAAGCGACTGTTTACTAAAAACACAGGTCCGTGCGAAGTCGCAAGACGATGTATACGGACTGACGCCTGCCCGGTGCTGGAACGTTAAGGGGACGGGTTAGCCTTTCGGGGCGAAGCTCAGAACTTAAGCGCCAGTAAACGGCGGTGGTAACTATAACCATCCTAAGGTAGCGAAATTCCTTGTCGGGTAAGTTCCGACCTGCACGAATGGCGTAACGACTTCTCGACTGTCTCAACCACAGGCCCGGCGAAATTGCACTACGAGTAAAGATGCTCGTTACGCGCAGCAGGACGGAAAGACCCCGGGACCTTTACTATAGTTTGGTATTGGTGATTGGTTCGGTTTGTGTAGGATAGGTGGGAGACTGTGAAGCTCGGACGCCAGTTCGGGTGGAGTCAACGTTGAAATACCACTCTGATCGTACTGATTATCTAACCTCGGTCCGTGATCCGGATCAGGGACAGTGCCTGATGGGTAGTTTAACTGGGGCGGTTGCCTCCCAAAATGTAACGGAGGCGCCCAAAGGTTCCCTCAGCCTGGTTGGCAATCAGGTGTCGAGTGCAAGTGCACAAGGGAGCTTGACTGTGAGACAGACATGTCGAGCAGGAGCGAAAGCTGGGACTAGTGATCCGGCGGTGGCTTGTGGAAGCGCCGTCGCTCAACGGATAAAAGGTACCCCGGGGATAACAGGCTGATCTTGCCCAAGAGTCCATATCGACGGCATGGTTTGGCACCTCGATGTCGGCTCGTCGCATCCTGGGGCTGGAGTAGGTCCCAAGGGTTGGGCTGTTCGCCCATTAAAGCGGTACGCGAGCTGGGTTTAGAACGTCGTGAGACAGTTCGGTCCCTATCCGCTGTGCGCGCAGGAGACTTGAGAAGGGCTGTCCCTAGTACGAGAGGACCGGGACGGACGAACCTCTGGTGTGCCAGTTGTTCCGCCAGGAGCACGGCTGGTTAGCTACGTTCGGAAGGGATAACCGCTGAAAGCATCTAAGCGGGAAGCTCGCTTCAAGATGAGGTCTCCCACAGGGTTAACCTGGTAAGGCCCCCAGCTAGACGACTGGGTTGATAGGCCGGATGTGGAAGCACGGCAACGTGTGAAGCTGACCGGTACTAATAGGCCGAGGACTTGACCACTCACTCTTCTCCGCCGGCAACGGCGAGAGATCGAGATTTTTGCTACGCGTCCACTGTGCGGTTCCCGAGATACGGTCGCCGCTCCCTCGAAATTTGAGGAGAGCGCCCATACATCTCAATAGAGTTTCGGCGGTCATAGCGAGGGGGAAACGCCCGGCTCCATTCCGAACCCGGAAGCTAAGCCCCTCAGCGCCGATGGTACTGCACTGGAGACGGTGTGGGAGAGTAGGACGCCGCCGGACATTCTTTCGATAAGGGCCACCCCAGCGGGGTGGCCCTTATCGCTTAACGGGAATGTCGAGTTGTGAGAACGAGGAGTCGTAGTGGCTGCGAATGACGGCCCGCCCCGCGGACGCGGGAATGCGGGCGGTGGTGCCCGGCGTGGCAACGGGCCGCAGGGCCAGGGTCAGCGCCCGACCGGCAAGCCCACGGGCAAGCCCACGGGCAACCGCAAGCCCGGTTCGACTCCACGGCCCGCTTCCGACTCGACGCGCAGCTCCGACGGACCCCGCGCCGGTGGGAACAAGCCGCGCTTCGACGGTCCTCGCAAGCCCCGGCCCGAAGGCGACTCCCCGCGCGGAAATGCGCGCCCGGACTCGGCCCGCAATTCCCGTTCGGATTCACCGCGTAATTCGCGGCCGGATTCGCCTCGTAATTTACGGCCGGATTCTGCGCGTAGTTCGCGGGCGGATTCGCCGCGTTCGGTTCGGCCGGATTCCCGGCCGGAATCCTCGCGTGGTCCGCGTTCGGAGAATCCGAGTCCGCGTTCGGACGGTCCGCGTGGTCCGCGTTCGGACGGTGCCCGTCGTCCGCGTTCGGACGGTCCGCGTGGTCCGCGTTCGGACGGTCCGCGTGGTCCGCGTTCGGACGGTCCGCGTGGTCCGCGTTCGGACGGTCCGCGTGGTCCGCGGCCCGACGGTGAGCGCGGTCGTCCGGAGCGTCGGACGAGCCCGCCGGTGCCGGCGGGACCGGCGGTCGCCCCGGACGTCACGGGCGAGGAACTCGACAAGGCGGTCGTGCGGGAACTGTCGACGCTGCGTGCGGAGGCGGCCGAGTCGGCCGCGAAGCATCTGGTGATGGTGGCGCGACTCCTCGACGAGGAGCCGGATCTCGCGTACGCGCACGCCGAGGCGGCGCGCAAGCACGGGCCGCGCGTGGCGGTGATCCGGGAGGCATTCGGCATCGCGGCCTACCGCTGCGAGAAGTACGCCGAGGCGCTCGCGGAGTTGCGGGCCGCGCGGCGGATCTCCGGCGACCAGGAGCACTGGCCGATGATGGCCGACTGCGAGCGTGCGCTGGGTCGCCCGGAGAAGGCGCTGCAGATGGCCGCGGCGCCCGAGGTCGCGAAGCTGAGCAAGGCCGGCAAGGTCGAGATGCGCATCGTCGCGGCCGGTGCTCGGAGCGACCTCGGACAGCTCGAAGCGGCCGTGGTCACCTTGCAGAGCCCCGAACTGACGGACCCTCGGCCGTCGGACTGGTCGGCTCGACTGAAGTTCGCCTACGCCGCCGCGCTCGAGGCGGTCGGGCGGGAGGACGAGGCGCGGGTCTGGTACGGCCGCGCGGCCGCCGCCGACCCGGACGGGCTGACCGACGCAGCGGAGCGGTTGGCTGAGCTCGACGGGATCGTGTTCCTCCCGGACGAGGAAGGCGCCGAGTTCGCCGCCGAGGTCGGGGACGCCGAGGTCGGGGACGCCGAGCCTGTCGTGGTCGACGTCGAGGTCGAGCTCGAGGTCGTGGGCGAGGCGCCCGTAGGCCAGCCGGAGCCGGAGCCGGAGCCCCTGGCGGCAACGCCGGAGCCGGAACCGGAGCCGGAGCCGGTGGCCGTGGTGGAGGAGCCGCCGGCACCGGCCCAGGTCGAGGTCGAGGAGCCGCCCGCGGCGGACGCGGAGTTCAGCCAGATCGCGTTGTTCTTCTCCGACGACGGCGGGGGATCGCGCTGGGAGGGCGTGTGAGCGCCGCGGGGGTGCCGTTGGCCGGCGGGTGCGCGGAGCCGCTCGTCGACCGGTACGACGCGGGGCTGCTGGACCTCGACGGCGTCGTCTACATCGGCCCGCACGCGGTGCCCCACGCGGCGGAGAGCCTGACCGCCGCGCGGGCCCGCGGGATGCGGCTCGCGTTCGTCACCAACAATGCCTCCCGGGCGCCCAAGGCGGTCGCGGAGCACCTCACGGACCTCGGGGTCACGGCCGACGCCTCCGAGGTCGCGACCTCGGCGCAGGCGGCCGCCCGACTGGTCGCGGGGCTGGTCGCCCCGGGCTCGGCGGTGCTGGTGGTCGGCGGCGACGCGCTGGAGGAGGCGCTGCTCGAGCGGGGCCTGCGCCCGGTGCGGTCGGCGGACGACGGCCCCAGCGCGGTGGTGCAGGGCTATCACCCGACCGTCGACTGGCGACAGCTCGCCGAGGGCACGTTCGCGGTGCGCGCCGGCCTGCCGTGGGTCGCCAGCAACACCGACCTGACGATCCCGACCCCGCGTGGCATCGGCCCGGGCAACGGGACGCTCGTGAACGTCATCCGGTTGGCGAGCGGCGCCGAGCCGCTCGTCGCCGGCAAACCCGAGCTGGCGCTGCACCGGGAGTCGATCGACCGCGTCGCGGCGCAACGTCCGCTGATCGTGGGCGACCGGCTCGACACCGACATCGAGGGTGCGGTGCGCGCGGGGGCCGACAGCCTGCTCGTCCTCACCGGGGTGACCGGGGCGGCCGAGCTGCTGGCCGCCCCGCCGAGCCGCCGCCCCACCTACCTCGCGGCCGACCTGCGCGGGCTGCTCACGGCGCACGCCGACGTGGACCTCTCCGGCGGCGGCGCGCTCGGCGGGTGGACGGCCCGGGTGTCGGGCGGCCGGCTGCGGCTGACCGGCGCCGGGGATCTCGTCGACGCCCTACGGGCGGCCTGCGTCGCCACCTGGTCCTTCCCCGGCGACGTGGACACCTCCGAGGTCGTGGTGCGCCTGGCGGCCGGCGCTCCGTGAGGAACGGCCTGATCGCGGCGACGGTCTTCTCCTGGACCACGCTCGTCCTCTGCGCGGACGGCGGCAGCGTGCTCGGCGGCGGGGGCCTGACCGCCCAGCGCCTGTTCGGCGTCGCGACCTGGGCGCTGCTGCTCGCGTTCCTGGCGGGGGAGAGCGCGCTCGTCCGCGCGCAGGTCGGCGTGGTGGTCGCGTTCGCAACCGCCGTGGAGTACACGTTCTCGCCGTTGCTCGGCGTCTACACCTATCGCTTCGACAACGTGCCGGCGTACGTGCCGCCGGGGCACGGGCTGGTCTACCTCTGCGCGCTCGCGCTCGGACGGACGGCCTGGGTGCACCGCTGTCACCGACGGCTGCGGACGGGTGTCGTTCTCGCCGGCGGCGCTTTCGCGGCCTGGGGACTGTTCCTGGCCGAGCAGACCGACGTCCTCGGCGCCTTCTGGTACCTGTGCCTGGTCGGGTTCTGCTTCCTCGGCCGGTCGCAGACGCTCTACCTGGGCGCGTTCGCGATCGTCACCTACCTCGAGCTGGTCGGTACCTGGGCCGGGACGTGGACGTGGTCGACGCACGACCCGACCGGACTGATCCCCATCGGCAACCCGCCCAGCGGGGCCGCCGGGGGCTACGGCTGGTTCGACCTCGCCGCGCTGTGGTCCGCGCCGTTCGTGCTCGCCTACGGCCGGTCGGCCTGCAGGTGGGCCAGGACCGCACTGTGGAGGAGACCGTTGGTCGCGACGGCGCTGCCCCCGTCGGGGCCGGGCCGCCCGGAGACGTCGGTGAACGTCCCGCCGGCCTCGGACACGATCAGCGCGAGCGGGGCGAGGTCGTGCAACGCGACCTCGGGCTCGGCGGCCAGGTCGACGGTGCCCTCCGCGAGCAACACGTAGGACCAGAAGTCCCCGTAGGCCCGCGTCCGCCAGCACGCGCGGGTCAGGTCGAGGAAGCCCGGCAGCAGGCCGCGTTCCTCCCAGCCCGAGAGGCTCGAGTACGACAGCGAGGCGTCCGCGAGCGTCGCGACGGCGGAGACCCGGCACCGCACCGGCTCCTCCGACCCGCTGCGTGCCCAGGCGCCGCTGCCCGTCCCGGCCCACCAGCGGCGGCCGAGAGCCGGTGCGGAGACCACGCCGACCACCACGTCGTCGCCGTCCATCAAGGCGATCAACGTCGCCCAGACCGGGACGCCGCGCACGAAGTTCTTGGTGCCGTCGATCGGGTCGATCACCCAGCGGCGGGCGCCGGACCCGGCGTCCGCGAACTCCTCGCCGTGGACCGCGTCGGTGGGCCGCGCGTCGGCGAGCAGGTCCCGCAGGTGCTGCTCGGTGTCGCGGTCGGCGTCGGTGACCGGCGTGAGGTCGGGCTTCGACTCGACCCGCAGGTCGAGGGCGCGGAACCGGGCGGTGGTGATCGCGTCCGCGGCGTCGGCCAGGGAGAGGGCGAGGCTCAGATCGTCCGCGTACTTGTCCTGGAGGTCGCTCATCACTCGACACCGTAGCGGGCCTGACGTTTCGTCAGGTCGCTGGGTCGGCCTCGTCGCCCCGCTGCGGTACCGCAAGCAGGCGGCGCAGTGAGTCGAGGCGCGCGGGGTCGGCGTGCCCGGCGGCGACCCACTCGTCAAGGGCGCAGTCGGGTTCGTCGTGCGTGCAGCCGCGGGGACACTCCGTCGTGCCCGGCAGCAGATCGGTGAACGCGCTCAGGATCCGGTCCGGTGTGACGTGCGCGAGCCCGAAGCTGCGCACGCCCGGGGTGTCGATGACCCATCCGCCCTCCGGGAGCTCGAGCGCGACGGCGGAGCTCGAGGTGTGCCGCCCGCGGCCGGTGACCGCATTGACCACCCCGGTCTCGCGGTCCGTGCCGGGGACCAGGGCGTTGACCAGCGTCGACTTGCCGACGCCGGAGGAGCCCACCAGCACGCTGACGCGGTCGCGCAGGTGCTCGCGCAGTGCCGCGGGCTCCTCGCCGCGCGTCGTGACCACGTAGGACGGGTCCAGGGCCGCGTAGGTCGCGAGCAGCTCGTCGGGGGAGGCGAGATCGGCCTTCGTCAGGCACAGCAGCGGATCCAGACCGGCGTCGTAGGCCGCGACCAGGCACCGGTCGATCAGGCGCGCCTGCGGCTGCGGGTCGGCGAGTGCGACCACGACGACGAGCTGATCGGCGTTGGCGACGAGCACACGCTCGACGGGGTCGGTGTCGTCGGCCGTGCGCCGCAGCACCGAGGTGCGCTCGTGCACCCGCACGATGCGGGCGAGCGCGTCCGGACCGCCGGAGAGGTCTCCCACGAGCGCGACGCGGTCGCCGACCGCGATCCCGCGCCGGCCGAGCTCGCGCGCCTTCACCGCACCGACGACCGACGGGCCCTTTCCGGGGGAGTCGAGGTGGACCGTGAACCGGCCCCGGTCGACGGTGATCACGCGCCCGTCGACCGCCTCGTCGTGACGGGGACGCAGCCGGCTGCGGGGGCGACTTCCGCGCCCGGGCCGCACCCGCACGTCGTCCTCGTCGAATCGACGGGCCGGACGTGGGTTCCGTCGTTCGTTCAGCCTGCGCCCCCGAGCATGCCGGTCCAGAGGTCGACGAACTCGGGCAGCGTCTTCGCCGTCGTCCCGATGTCCTCGACCTGGATTCCGGGCACGACCAGGCCGAGCAGGGCGCCGGTCGTCGCCATGCGGTGGTCGGCGTAGGTGCGGAAGACGCCGCCGTGCAGGGGGCGCGGGCGGATGCGGAGCCCGTCGCGGGTCTCGGAGACGTCGCCGCCCAGGTTGTTGATCTCGGTCGCGAGCGCCGCGAGGCGATCGGTCTCGTGTCCGCGCATGTGCCCGATGCCGCGCAGCGTGCTCGGGGTGTCGGCGAGTGCGGCGATGCCGGCGATGGTCGGGGCGAGTTCGCTGACCTCGCGCAGGTCCGCGTCGATGCCGAGGACGCGCCCGCGGCCGCGGACGACCAGACCGGAGCGGCCGAGCCGGCACTCCGCACCCATGCGCGCCAGCAGGTCGCGCAGAGAGTCGCCGGGTTGCGTGGTGGTCGACGGCCACCCACCCACCGTCACTTCGCCGCCGGTGACGAGGGCGGTGGCCAGGAACGGCGCCGCGTTCGACAGGTCGGGCTCGACGTCGACGTCCCGGGCACGGATCGGACCCGGGCCCACCCGCCAGCGCTGCGGCGTCTCGTCCTCGACGTCGACGCCGGCCTGACGGAGCATCAGAATCGTCATGCGGATGTGCGGCAACGACGGCACCGGCGGGCCGACGTGCACGACGTCGACGCCCTTGTCGTAGCGGGGGGCCGCCAGCAGGAGCCCGGAGACGAACTGTGAGGACGCGGAGGCGTCGATCTGCACGTTGCCGCCCGGAAGGGAGCCGCGGCCGGCGACCGTGAACGGCAACCGGTCCGGTCCGCCGCCGTCGACGGTGATGCCCGCGCCGAGGTGGCGCAGCGCCTCCAGCACCGGGCCCATCGGGCGCTCCCGGGCGCGCGGGTCGCCGTCGAAGGAGATGTCGCCGTCGGCGAGGACCGCGACCGGCGGGACGAAACGCATCACGGTGCCGGCGAGACCGCAGTCCACCGCGGCCGGGCCGCGCAGCGGTTGCGGCTCGACGACCCAGTCCGGACCGGCGCCCGCCCCGGGCTCCTCGCGCACCGCGGTGCCCAGGGCCCGGACGGCGCCGAGCATCAGGTCGGTGTCGCGGGACCGCAGCGGCCGCCGGATCGTGCTGGGCCCGTCGGCGAGGGCAGCGAGCAGCAGCGCGCGGTTGGTGATGGACTTCGACCCGGGCACCTGCACGGTCGCCGAGACCGGCCCCGCCGCGAGCGGAGCCGTCCAGAGCCCGTCGGTGCCGTCAGCTGTCACAGTGCGTGAGCGTAGTCGGGGCGAGTTCGGGAGGTCGGCCGGTGCCGGAGCCAGTGCGGAGGATCGACACCCCGGTGGGGCCGGCGAGCGCCGAGGTGTTCCCGGCCGTCGTTCGCGGCCGCAAGCGCGCCGCGCGCACCCTCGTGCTCGGTCACGGCGCCGGCGGCGGCACGGACGCACGGGACCTGCAGGCGCTGGCGGCCGCCCTCCCGGAGCGCGGGACGACGGTCGTCCTCGTCGAGCAGCCCTGGCGGCTCGCCGGCCGCAAGGTCGCGTCCCCGCCGGCGACGCTCGACGTCGCCTGGACGGCCGTCCTGGCCGATCTGCGCGCCGCGAAGCTGCTGACCCCCCAGCTGGTCGTCGGGGGCCGCTCCGCGGGCGCCCGCGTGGCCTGCCGGACCGCCACGGCCGTCGGCGCCACCGCCTGCCTCGCGCTGTCGTTCCCGCTCCACCCGCCCGGGAAGCCGGAGCGCAGCCGCGTCGACGAGCTCCGCGGTGCCGGCGTCCCCACGCTGGTCGTCCAGGGCCGCAAGGACAGCTTCGGGGGGCCGGCCGAGTTCCCGCCCAGGACCGCGATCGTCGAGGTCCCCGACGCCGACCACGGCTTCAAGGTGCCCGCCCGGTCGGCGCTGGGGCAGGCCGGCGCCCTGGAGCTGATCGTCGCCGGGGTCGCCGACTGGCTCGACGGCCTGCCGGCGTCCCGGTCGCCGGGCCAGGGGTAGCCGGCGACAGCACCGGGGTGGCACGGGGGTGGCACGGGGGAGCAGGGGAATCCCTCCCGCGCCGCGGTGGTTGTGCTTGGCAGAAGGAGGGCCCTATGACCGCCGCCGTGCTCGATCGCCCCGCATGCCGTCCACGCCCGTCCGGGGGTGGCATAGGCTCGCCGGTGATGACCGCCACGGAGACCCAGGAGCAGCGTGTAGCGCGCTTCGAGCGCGACGCGCTGCCGTTCCTGGACCAGCTCTACGCCGCCGCGATGCGCATGACGCGCAACCCGGCCGACGCCGAGGACCTGGTGCAGGAGACGTTCGCGAAGGCCTTCGCCTCGTTCCACCAGTTCGAGGAGGGCACGAACCTCAAGGCCTGGCTCTACCGCATCCTCACCAACACCTTCATCAACTCGTACCGCAAGAAGCAGCGGGAGCCGAAGCAGAGCGGTACCGAGGACATCGAGGACTGGCAGCTCGCGCGGGCCGAGTCGCACACCTCCTCGGGCCTGAAGTCGGCCGAGGTCGAGGCGCTGGAGCACCTGCCCGACTCGGACGTCAAGGACGCGCTGCAGGAGCTCCCGGAGGACTTCCGGATCGCGGTCTACCTCGCTGACGTCGAGGGGTTCGCGTACAAGGAGATCGCCGAGATCATGGGGACGCCGATCGGCACCGTGATGTCGCGCCTGCACCGCGGTCGCCGCCAGCTGCGCGACCTGCTCGCCGACTACGCCCGCGACCGGGGGCTGGTCCCGGCCGGCGACACCAATGGCACGGGAGAAGCATCATGACGTCCGGCCTGCCTCACTTCACCTCCTGCGCGGACGTCATCGCGCGTGTGGCCGAGTTCATCGACAACGAACTCGATCAGGCGGACTGCACGAAGATCCAGGAGCACCTCGACGAGTGCGAGCCGTGCCTGCGGGAGTTCGGGCTCGACCAGCTCGTCAAGGACGTCGTGAAGCGCAGTTGCGGGTGCGAGACGCCGCCTCAGGACCTGCGGTCGAAGGTGATGATTCGTATCCGCGAGGTACAGGTACAAATCACCGTCGAGGACTGACGAATCTCACCGTTCGGTGAATGTCGCACGAAGCGCCGCCGACGAATGAGTGGCACTCCACTCCAATAAGTCACGAAGGCCCCTGCCGCCATTGCGGCAGGGGCCTTTCGCGTGTTGGTTCGGCCTCAGGCGTTGGGACGCCGACCGTGATTCGACTTCGACTTCTTCCGGGCCTTGCGGCGCCGAGCCTTCTTGCCCATGGAGACCTCATTTCGTTCTCGGATCGGTAGCCATCGTCCCACGGATGTCTCGCGCAACGGGGCGTGGGTATCCGCAACCCGTTCGGGCGATCCAAGGCTCCTATTCCGCCTCGAAGTGTGCGAACGTTTCCAAGATCAACTGGAGCGCCATCCGGAGGCTCTCCAGCCGATGAAAGGGCAATTCCCATGGGCAAGCTCCGCTCCGTTCTCGAGCAGTTCCTGTCGGCCGGCTCCACCGCCAAGTGGGAGTAGGAACCCACCGCCTGGTGTCGGTCGGACGTGCCCGGTTCGAGCTCCGGAAGGAGGTGTCGGTCGTCATGCGCGAGGAGAACTGGAAGTGGGGCTGAACCCCACCTGAGTAACAGCCGGAAAGTGTGATCCGCACCTTCCCCACGGGCCGTTCGGGGTTAGAGTCCGAATCGGTTCGGCCAACGGGACGGGGAGGAGATGTCGGCTCTTCCCTGGCGTGCGCGGATCTACGTCGTCGCGGTGTGTGTCGCGGCCCTCGCGGCCGCGTCCACCGTGGTCCTCACCGGAACCGATCCGGTGGCCCTGGTCGTCATCGGCCTGCTGTTCGCCGTGCTCGACCCCCTGTCCACCGTCTCCCTCGGCCGCGGCCGTGGCGTGACGCTGTCCGCGAGCTTCCCCGTGTCGCTCGCCGCCGTGATCCTGCTCGGACCGGCGGGTGCCGCGATCGTCTCGCTGGCCAGCGCCGCCTACCAGCCGTCGCGGCCGCCTCTGGTCAAGCGGCTGTTCAACGCCGCCGAGCTCGCGGTCTCCGCGGCCTGCGCCGGAGTGGTCTACACGGCCCTCGGCGGCGAGGAGAAGCTCGGCAGCGACGACTTCCCGCTGGTCCTGCTCGTCGTCGTCGCGACGACGGCCGTCTACTGCGCGGTCAACGCCGGCCTGGTGGCCGGTGTTCTGACGTTGGCTCAGGGCGTGCCGTTCGCGCACGGTCTGCGGACCACGCTGTCGACCGGTCTGGTCGGCTACCTGCTCTACGGCCTGTTCGGCCTCATGATGGCCGTCCTCTGGAGCACCGAGGTCGGCGCGCTCGCCGCGGTGCTCGTGCTGCTGCCGCTCCTGGTCGCGCGCTGGGCGTTCGGCCAGTACGCCGCGGAGCGGGAGGCCTACGAGCGCACGGTGCGCACGCTGGTCGCCGCCGTCGAGACCAAGGACCTCTACACCCGCGGTCATTCCGAGCGTGTGTCGACCGGGGCCGAGCTGATCGCCCGTCGCCTGAACATGTCCGAGGACCGGGTCGAGCTCGTCCGCTTCGCCGGCCTGCTGCACGACATGGGCAAGCTCGGCGTCCCGACCCGCCTGCTGCAGAAGGACGGCCCGCTCTCGCCCGAGGAGCTCCAGATCATCGCGCTGCACCCGGTGCGGGGCGTCGAGATGGTGCGCGAGATCGAGTTCCTCCGCGAGGCGTACGACGGGATCATGCACCACCACGAGCGGGTCGACGGGCGCGGTTACCCGATGGGCCTGAAGGGCGATCAGATCCCCGAGTTCGCCCGCGTCATCTCCGTGGCCGACGCGTTCGACGCGATGACCTCCACCCGTTCCTACCGGCCCGCCCGCGGGACCGCGGAGGCGATGGCCGAGCTCGAGCGGTGCATCGGGACCCACTTCGACGCGCGGATGGTCGAGGCGTTCGCCGCCGCGATCGCCGAGCACGGCTGGACGGCCGCCGAGGTGCCCGAGCCCGCCGCCGGCTCCACCGCCCCCGCCGCCCGGTACGACCACGACGACCCGACGTCCGCCCCGATGCCGCCGCCGGTCGCCCGGCCGATCCGGGAGGACCGGTGAGGTCGCACATCGGGCCGCTGATCCCGGTCGCGGCGGTCGTCGTCGTGGCCGCGGTGGCGCACACCGGCGCGGTCGGGGTCGTCGACCCGTGGGTGGCGCTGGCCTTCGCCGCGTTCGTGGCCTTCGGTGAACTGGTCCGCCTGACGCTGCCGGGGGAGCGGGACGCCGCTCCGCTCGGGGTCGCCGGCGCGCTGGCCTACTGCCTGCTGCCCGAGGTGGCGGGCACCCCGGCCGAGCACGGGGCGTCCCAGGTCGTCGCGGTCGCGGCGATCGGCATCCTCGTCGGCGGTCTCCCGCACGCCGCCGCGGGGCGGGTGATCGGGCTCGAGGACGCGGCGCGCCGGCTGCTCGTCGTGGCCGCGGCGGCCGCCGCCTTCCGCCCGGTCGTGGATCCCGACGGGGCGGGCCTGGAACCCGGTCCGGCGCTCGCCGTGGTGATGATCGGCGTCCTGCTCGGCGTCCTGGTTCTGGACGCCCTGCTCGCAGCCCTGAGCCGGGCGTCGACCGAACGCGCCCGGCTGGCCGCCACCTGGCGGGACGAGCTGCGCACCGAGCTGAGCATCGGCTCGGCGATCGGCGCGACCGGGATGTTGATCGCGCTGGCCGTCGGCGTCATGGATCTGTGGGCGATCCCGGTGTTCTGCGCTCCGCTGCTGCTGACCCAGTTCTCGTTCCGGCGCTTCGTCGCGATCCGCGAGACCTACCTGCAGACCGTCCGGTCGCTGTCCCGCGTCACCGAGCTCGGCGGGTACACCGAGACCGGGCACGCGCGCCGGGTCAGCGAGCTCGCGCTCGCGGTCGGCCGCGAGCTCGGCCTGGCCGGCGACGACCTGCGCGACCTGGAGTACGCCGCCCTGATGCACGACCTCGGCCAGCTCTCGCTCGCCGAGCCGATCCCGGGCGGCGCGACGATCATGGTCGACGCGGGGGAGCAGCGCCGGATCGCCGAGGAGGGCGCCCGGGTCATCCGCGCCACCGGCGTGCTGGACCGGGTCGCCGACATGGTGGAGCGCTCGACCGAGCCGTACCGCCGCCCGCACGAGGCACTGGACCCGACGCTGCCGCTGGGGGCGTCGGTGATCAAGGCCGCGAACGCGTTCGACGACCTGGTCGGGGAGTCGACCTCGCCCCGGGTCCGTCTCGACGCCCTGGAGCGGCTGCGCCTCGGCATGGCCTACGAGTACGACCCGCGCGTCGTCGCGGCGCTGTCCCGCGTCGTCGAGCGGTCCCTGAAGAGCTCGGTCTGAGCGGGCGCATATCGTCCCCGGCATGGATCTGCAGGCCGGCGCACCCAAGCGCAAGCCGCTGTCCCGGCTCGGCCGGAGCTGGCGGCTGGGGACGCTCGCGGTCGCCTTCGGCCTGCTGATCTACGGCTCCGGCTGGGGCGACGACGACCTGTTCCCGTTCGGGCCGATGTCGCAGTACTCCTTCCGCATCGACCCGAACGGTGAGATCCGCGCGCTCTGGGTCGAGGCCGACCTGGCCGACGGCTCGTCCCGCCGCCTCGACATCTCCAACTCCGGCGACGTCGGGGTGGCCCGCGCCGAGCTCGAGGGACAACTGCACCTGATCATCGCCGAGCCGCAGCGACTCGCGACGCTCGCCGAGGCTTGGCACCGGCTGCACCCCGACCGGCCCGAGCTGCGCCGGATCGTCGTCGGGCAGGACGTCGTCGAGCTGCGCAACGGGCGCCAGGCCGACCGGCGCCAGGACGTCTTCACCACCTGGGACGTCGTCCCCGGCGGGGCCCCGATCGACCCGGTGCCGGGATGAGCGCGCCCGTGAGGTCCGTGGAGCGCTGGTTCTTCCCGCTGGTGCCGAACTCACGCATCGTCGTGCTGCGCGCGGCGGTCTACCTGTTCGTCGTCGTCGACGTCCTCGTGATGGTCAACGATGTGGTGCCCAAGGCCGCGGCCGGCGACGAGTTCTTCCAGCCGGTGCTGCTGGCCCGGCTGCTCGCGCTCCCGGCGCCGGCCGAGGGGCCGCTCGAGGCGCTGCGGGCGTTCCTCGTCGTCGCCGCCCTGGTCGCGGCCACCGGGCGCCTGCCCCGGTTGCTCGGCTGGCCGATCGCGGCCGGGCACCTGGTCTGGGTGCTCTACGGCATGTCGTACGGCAAGGTCGACCACGACCACCTCGCGCTCGTCGTCGCGCTGTTCGTGCTGCCGACCGTCGGGCGCTCCCACCCCCACGACCACCGGGCCGACGAGCGCGCCGGGTGGGCGCTGCGGTGCGTCCAGATCGCCGTCGTCGCGACCTACACGCTCTCGGTCTGGGCGAAGGTGCGCTACGGCGGCTGGGACTGGCCGAGCGGGGCGACGCTGCTGTGGGCGGTCGAGCGCCGGGGGACGTTCCTCGGCGAGCACCTCGTGCACGTCCCCGAGCTGCTCGTCGTCGCGCAGTGGGTGACGGTCGTGGCGGAGCTGGCCGCGCCGCTGGTGTTCGTGCTCCGGGGCCGGGCCCTGGGGCTCGCCGCCGGGTTCTACCTCGGCTTCCACCTCACGACCTACGCCGTGATCTCGATCCACTTCCTGCCGCTGGTGGTGTGCTGGCTGGCCTTCGCGCCGCTGGAGAAGGTCGCGCAGCGCTGGCCTCAGTCCGTCGGCAGCCGGCAGGCGGCGGAACCCCCCGGCAGCCGGTAGCGGTTGGCCGCGATCAGGCGGTAGACCCCGTGGGCGATCCAGCGGAACGGCGGGATCCGCAGCAGGGCGCCGGGCACGGCCCAGAGCCGTCCGCAGTCCAGCAGCAGCCGGGCGACGGCCTGCGCCCCGCCGTCGGTCCGCCCGTCCGGGGCGACCCAGACGATCTCGTGCTGCGCCTGCTCCGGTGGGACTCCGTACGCCGCGAGGTCGACGCGCTGCCACGGCCGGACCTCCGCGGAGGTGGGTAGGCGGCGCGTGATGAAGCGCGCGCAACGGGAGCAGAAACCGCAGTCCCCGTCGAAGATCAGCAGCGCTCGGCCGGTTCCCATCGGTTCATGATGCCCGACTCGGTGAAGATGCCCCGGCGCCGATACGCCGCCGAGAACGCGTAGAGCCCGGCGCCGGCGGCGATCGCGACGTCGCCGAGGCTGTCGACCTCCCGGTGCCCGGGGATCGGGACGGGGATGCGGTCCGCGAGCGGCGCCATGCGCGTCGCCCCGTCGAGCGGTTCGTGGCGGCTGTCGGTGTCGAGTGCCAGGCGCTCCACCGAGATCCCGGCGCGCGCGGCCGCCGACTCCGAGACCGGCATCGCGCCGTTCACCACGACGACGAGCGCGTTCGCGCAGACCCCGGCCGCGGCCAGGGCCACCCCGGGCGTCCGCAGGTTGCCGGCGGCGAACTGCACCATCAGCGTCGCCGAGATCGCCATGCACATCGGGTACGAGTACGCGACCTCCGCGGCCACCAGCGGCTCGGCGAGGTGCACGCCGAGCGCGGCGACGACCAGGCTGACGCGGCGCACCGACGGCGCGGCCAGCGGACCCGGGCCCCCGGCCAGTCGGCCGAAGGCGAAGGCCGCGACGAGCACGAGGACGGTCAACCCCACGAGGGTCAGTGTCGCAACGCGAGGCCGGTCGCCGCGGGAGCGACACAGGTGGAGCTCAGGTCACGGGGCCGTGCGCCGAGCACTGGGCCGTCCAGCCGTTCGGCACGACCTGCACGACCAGGCGGCGCTTGCACTGGGGGCAGTAGCGCGGCGGTTCGAGCTCGCGCTGTTGCCGGCAGGCCTCGTGCGTCCGCGCCGGGTCGGTGCCGAGCTCGTCGCCGCAGCGGTCGCAGTAGGTGGGGGTCGTCACGGGCACGCTCACAGCATTGTCGATCGGGGGTAGGCCACCGTCGGGTCCGTGACCACGTTGACCAGGTAGGGGGCGTCGGCCGCCAGGGCCCGGTCGAGGGCGGGTCCGATGTCCTCGGGCCGGGTCACGATCTCACCCGCGCCGCCGAGCGCCGTCACCACCTCGTCGTACCGGCACTGCGGGGCGAGGTCGGCGACCACGTCGTAGCCGTACAGCGCCTGCATCGGGTGCTTCTCCAGGCCCCACATCCCGTTGTTGCCGACCACCAGCACCACCGGCATCCGGTGGCGGACCAGGGAGTCGACGTCCATCAGGGAGAACCCGGCGGCGCCGTCGCCGAGGAGCGCGACGATCTGCGCGTCGGGCCGGGCGACGCGCGCCCCGAGGGCGTAGCCGAGCCCGGTGCCGAGGCAGCCGTAGGGGCCCGGGTCGAGCCAGCACCCCGCGCGGCGGGGCTCGACGAGGCGGCCGGCCCAGGAGACGAAGTCGCCGCCGTCGCCGATGAGCACGGCGTCCGGGTCGAGCCGGGGCAGCAGCTCGCCGAGGATGCGCGCCGGGTGGATGTCCGGGGTGTCGGTCGCGAGCAGGTCGGCGTCCTTCGCCGCGCGCGCGGCCACCAGGCCCTGCAGGTGCGCGGCCCACTCGGGGCGGCCGGGCCGGTCGCCGAGGGCGTCGGTGAGCCCGGCGAAGATCGCGGTGAGGTCGCCGGCCGCGGTGGCGGCGGGCTGCACGAGTCCGCCACCGAGTCGGTCCGGGGCGTCGACGAGGTGGACGACCGGCGTCGGGTCGTCGGCGTCGGGGCTGCCGAAGCGGCCGAAGCCGAGGCGGAAGTCCAGCGGGGTCCCCGCCACGAGCACGAGGTCGGCGCCGCCGAGAGCCTGGCCCCGCGCCTTCGTGACGAGCAGGGGGTGACCGGCGGGCAGGACGCCGCGGCCCTGACCGTTCGTCACCGCCGGGATCGAGAAGGTCTCGGCGAACAGCCGGGCGGCCTCCTCGGCGCCGTCGGTCCAGACGTCGGAGCCGAGGATCAGCACCGGTCGCACCGACGAGCGCAGCAGGTCGGCCACGCGGTCCAGGTCGCCGCCGTCGGGGGCGAGCCGCACCCGCTCCGGCGCCGGCGGCAGCGTCGCCTCGGCGTCGCCGAACAGTTCGTCGATCGGGAAGTCCACGAACGCCGGGCCGCGGTGCGGCGTGGTCGCCAGCCGCAGCGCGCGGTCGACGTAGGCGGGCACGTCGGCAGTCGTCGGCGCGGTCGTCGCGAGCTTGGTGACCGGCGCGAGGATCTGCGGGTGGTCGAGCTCCTGGAGCGACCCCGCGCCCCACAGGCCGGCCGGCGCCCGCCCGCCCAGCACCAGGACCGGGGAGCCGTTGAAGTGCGCCGTGGTGATCGCGGAGACGCCGTTCGTGACGCCGGGACCGGCCGTCAGGACCGCGAGGCCGGGGCGCCGTTCGAGCCGGGCCACGGCCTCCGCGGCGAAGACCGCGCTCTGCTCGTGGCGGACGTCGAACAGCGGCATCGGGGGGTCCGCCTTCACCGCTCCGTCGTAGAGCGGGAAGACGTGCCCGCCGGAGAGGGTGAACATCTCCCGCACGCCGTGGGCGCGCAGGACGGGCAGGGCGAGATCGCCGCCGGAACCGGAGAGCTCCATTCGGCGAACCTACTGCGCGTCCGGCGACCGCGCCGGTCCCGGAGCCGGCCTACTTCGGGATCGTGATGTCGAACGAGCCGGCGATCCGGCCGTCCTTGAGGCCGCAGGCGGCGTAGCTGTAGGTGATCGTGTACGTGCCCGGGCCGGCGTAGGTGTTCGTGACCGAGTACGAGTCCGCCACCTCGTGCACGGTGCGCTTCTCCGGGCCGGTCGGGCAGCGGCGCCCGGTGACGGGGACGTCCGCGGTGTTGCCGTCGCCCCACGCGAGGGTCTCGCCCATGCCGATGTCCCGGGTGGCGGGCGTCGGGAAGGTCAGGGCGGTGCCGTCCTCGGCCAGCGGCTCGACCACGTGGCCGGCGAAGGTGAACGTGAGGGTGAGCGCGCGGCCCACCCGCTCGTAGGCGATCTGGATCTTGAGCTGCGGCGCGGACGCCGACGCGCTGGGGGACGCCGACGCGCTCGGCACGGCGGTCGCGTCGGGGGCGGGGGTCGCGCCGGGGGAGGTGGTCGCGAGAACCATCGGCCGGTCGAAGGCGACCGGGGTGGTGCCGCCGGCCCCGGACCCGGCGCCCTGGGCGACGCCGGCGGTCGCGAGGGCGGTGGCGGCGATCGCCGCGGCCCCGACCGCGGCCACACGCCGGACGGTGCGCCGGTCGGCCTCGTTCGCGGCAGCGGACTCGTGCGCGTGCGACATGGCGGGATCCCCCTGTTTGGGTGTTATGCCTGTTACGGGTGATTCCCTTGTAGCACGAGTGACGTATGTGATTAGTGGGGGCGCGCCGGGACGTGATCGGCCCGGTAGTCCTCCGGGGCGGTGCGGTCGACGCCGGCGGGCACCTTTCCGGCCCGCATGACGACGGTGCCGACGACGCAGACCGCGAGGTTGACCAGGACGGCGACCAGCCCGGGGTAGACGGTCTTGTCGGTGTCGAGGCCGAGGTCGGACCAGCGGTACAGCGAGCCGCCGAAGTGCGCCTTGCCGGTCGCCGCGTTCTCGGTCGTGTAGAGCATCGACAGCCCGACGACCATGCCGGCCACCCAGCCCGCGATCAGGGCGCTGCGGTGGAACCAGCCGCTGTAGAGGCCGAGCACGATCGCCGGCAGCGTCTGCAGGATGATCACGCCGCCGATCAGCTGCAGGTCGATCGAGAACTGCGGGTCGAGGACGAGGATCGTCGCCACCGCACCGGCCTTCACCACCAGCGAGGTGATCTTGCTGACCCGAGCCTGCTCGCGCTCGTCGGCCTGCGGGCGCAGGTAGGCCTTCCAGACGTTGCGGCTGAACAGGTTGGCCGCGGCGATCGACATGATCGCGGCCGGCACCAGCGCGCCGATGCCGATGGCGGCGAAGGCGATGCCCGCGAACCACGCCGGGAACTGGGAGTCGAACAGCTGCGGGACGATCGTGTTCGGGTCGGCCTTGCCGTCGGTGACGATCGGTTTCACCCCGGCCGCGATGGCCATGTAGCCGAGCAGGGCGAGCAGGCCGAGCACGAGGCTGTAGGCCGGGAGCGCCGCCATGTTCCGCTTGATGGTGTCGCGGCTGCGCGCGGCGAGCAGACCGGTGACGCAGTGCGGGTAGAGGAACAGGGCGAGCGCCGAACCGAAGGCCAGCGTGGAGTACCCGAGGACCTGCGCGTCGGCGAGCGTGATGCCGTCGTTGGGGTTCGGGCTCGCCTCGAACTTCGCGTCGGCCGCGGCGAAGATCTCGTCGAACCCGCCGAGCTTGTAGGGGATGACGATGACCGCCGCGATCACGACGACGTAGATCAACGTGTCCTTGACGAAGGCGATCAGCGCGGGCGCCCGGAGGCCGGCCTGGTACGTGTAGGCGGCGAGGATTGCGAACGCGATGATGACCGGCCACTCGTCGGTGCCGAGGAACTCCTGGGTGCCGAGGCCCATCGTCTTCAGCACGGCCTCGATGCCGATCAGCTGCAGCGCGATGTACGGCATCGTCGCGACGATGCCGGTGAGCGCGATGATCAGCGCGAGCGCGGGGGAGCCGTGCCGCGCCTCGACGAAGTCCGCAGCGGTGACGTAGCCCCGGGCGCGGGAGACCGACCACAGCCGCAGCGCGACGAAGAAGACGATCGGGTAGACCACGATCGTGTACGGGACCGCGAAGAACCCGAGGGCGCCGGCGCCGTAGACGAGCGCGGGCACGGCGACGAACGTGTAGGCGGTGTAGAGGTCACCGCCGATCAGGAACCAGGTGATCCACGCGCCGAAGCTGCGCCCGCCGAGCCCCCACTCGTCGAGATTGTCGAGGTTCGCGGCCCGCCATCGGCTCGCGGCGAAGCCGAGCAGGGTCACCAGCGCGAAGATCAGGATGAAGATCGTGAGCTGGACGCCCTGGATGTCGATCTCGGTGTCGGGGACCGGCATGACCGCCTACCCCTCTTCCCGGGTGAGCCGGTAGACGGTGAGCGTGCACAGCACCGACAGCGGGATCCAGAGCAGCTGGTACCAGTAGAAGAAGGGCACGTCGAACAGCTGCGGGTCCCGTTTGTTGTAGACCCAGGGGAGCAGCGTGCCCAGCAGCGGCAGGGACAGCAGGACGGGGATCGAGAGCCTGCGTTGACGCATGGCGAACCTTCCGGCCCGGGGGCTGACGTGATGTCAGAACCTACCGGCGGGTTCCCATGATCAGAAGGATCTGCGCCCCTGCACTGGAGATGACATCTCCAGTGCAGGGGGGGGTGTGGGTCAGAAGGTGTCGGCGAGGGCCTTGATCGGCATCTTCAGCTCGTCGAGGAGGGCGAGGTCCTCCTTGGGGTCCCGGCCCAGGGTGGTCAGGTAGTTCCCGACGATGACGGCGTTGATGCCGCCGAGCAGGCCCTCGCGGGTGCCCAGGTCGCCCAGGGTGATCTCCCGGCCGCCGGCGTAACGCAGGATCGTGCGCGGCATCGCGAGCCGGAACGCGGCGATGGTGCGCAGCGCGTCCTGCGCCGAGAGGGGTTCCTGGTCCCCGAACGGGGTGCCCGGGCGGGGGTTGAGGAAGTTCAGCGGGACCTCGTCCGGGGTCAGCGTCGCCAGCTGCGCGGCGAACTCGGCCCGCTGCTCGAGGGTCTCGCCCATGCCGACGATGCCGCCGCAGCAGACCTCCATGCCCGCCTCGCGGACCATCGTCAGGGTCTCCCAGCGCTCCTCCCAGGTGTGGGTGGTGACCACGTTCGGGAAGTAGGAGCGCGCGGTCTCCAGGTTGTGGTTGTACCGGTGCACGCCCATCGCCGCGAGCTCGTCCACCTGGGCCTGGGTCAGCATCCCCAGCGAGGCGGCGACCTGGATGTCCACCGCTTCCTTGATCGCCGCGACACCCTCACGCATCTGCGTCATCAACCGCTCGTCCGGACCGCGCACGGCCGCCACGATGCAGAACTCGGTCGCCCCGGTCGCCGCCGTGGCCTTGGCCGCCTCGACCAGCGCCGGGATGTCCAGCCACACCGAGCGCACCGGGGAGGTGAACTGGCCCGACTGGGAGCAGAAGTGACAGTCCTCCGGGCACCCACCGGTCTTGAGCGAGACGATGCCCTCGACCTCGACCTCCGGCCCGCACCAGCGCATCCGCACCTCGTGCGCCAGCCCCAGCAGGTCCTCCAGGTGCTCGTCGCCCAGGTTCAGCACGGCCAGCACCTGGGCCTCGTCCAGCCCGACGCCACGCTCGAGCACCTGCTCCCGCGCGGTCGCGAGGAGGTCGGCCGGGTCGGTCGCCAGCGGGCGGTCTTCGAGCGTGGTCATGGAAGTCCTGTCGATCGGGGGTGAAATCACGGTACCCAGCGTGCCGCCGGGCCTCGTCAGCGGTGGAGAGTAGAGAGGTGCTTCGCCTTGAAGCCCGCCGCGTCGAACGTCCCGCCGAACTGCGGGGACAGGCCCGCCTTCGCGGCGGCGAGGAAGGCGGCCCGGCCCAGGGATCCCGCGTTCTCCGGCAGCGCCCCGGCCAGCGGTCGGGCCGCGAGGGTCTCCAGGTCCATCAAATTCGTCCGGTGGGCCAGACCCGGCTCGGCCGGCCACGAGCCGAGGACGAGACCGGCGAGGTCCAGGCCGCGGTGCGCCATCGCCTCCAGCGTCAGCGCGGTGTGGTTGAGCGTGCCGAGCCCGGGCTCGGCCACCAGCAGGACCGGCGCGTCCAGCATCCGGGCCAGGTCGGCGATCGTGCGACCGTCGGGGTCGAAGCGGACCAGCAGCCCGCCCGCGCCCTCGACGAGGACCAGGCGCCGGGTGCCACGCAGCTCGCGGATCTCCTCGGCGACGGCGGTCAGGTCGAGCGGGGGCTTGCCGGCCTGCCGGGCCGCGGCGGCCGGGGAGAGGGGACGCAGGAACCGCGCGAACTCGTGGGTGTCGGTGACGCCGGAGAGACGCTCGATCTCGGACAGGTCACCGGGCTCGCCGAAGCCCACGCCGGTCTGGGCCGGCTTCACGACGGCGACGGGGACCCCGCGGTCCGCGGCGAGGGCGGCCAGGGCCGCGGTCACCACGGTCTTCCCGACGCCGGTGCCGGTGCCGGTGACGATCAGTGCGCTCATGCCTGCGAATTCAACCGTGCGGCCACCGCGGCCAGCGCAGCGCGGGCCCGCTCGACGTCGGCGTCGGTGAGGTCGGCGCGGGCGGTGACGCGCAGCCGGGAGATGCCGTCCGGCACGGACGGGGGCCGGAAACAGCCCACCCGCACCCCGAGGGAGAGGCAGAGGTCGGCCGCCGCGACGGCGGCCTCGGCCTCGCCGACGAGCACCGCGGCCACCGCGCCGTGGGGCTCGGGGGAGTCGAGGCCGAGCGACCGCGCGATCGCCGAGATCTCCCGGGCCCGGTCGCGGACGCCGGTGGCGAGCTCGGGGTGGCCGGCCAGCAGGCGCAGGGCGGCCAGGGCGCCGGCCGCCGTCGCGGGGGCCAGGCCGGTGTCGAAGATGAAGCTGCGCGCGGTGTCGACGAGGTGCTCGATCACGCGGGCCGGGCCGAGGACCAGGCCGCCCTGGCTGCCGAGGGACTTCGAGAGCACCGAGGTGACGACGACGTCCGGGGCCCCGGCCAGGCCGGCGGCGTGGACGGTCCCGCGGCCGCCCTCGCCGACCACGCCGAGCGCGTGGGCCTCGTCGACGAGCAGGCCCGCACCGTGGCGCCGAGCCACCGTCAGGAGCTCGGCCACCGGCGCGATCGCGCCGTCCACCGAGAACACGCCGTCGGTGATGACCAGCGCCCGCTCCTCGGTGCGGACGGCCAGCGTGTTCTCGACGGCGGCGACGTCGAGGTGGGGCACGATCTCGACCCGGGCGCGGGACAGGCGGCAGGCGTCGACGAGCGAGGCGTGGTTGCGGGCGTCGGAGACGATCAGCGTCCCGGGGCCGGCCAGGGCGGTGACCGCGCCGAGGTTGGCGAGGTAGCCGGAGGAGAAGACGAGGCCGGCCTCGGCGCCGACGTGGGCCGCGGCGGCGGCCTCGAGGTCGCGGTGCACCGTCGTCGATCCGGTGACCAGGCGCGACCCGGTCGATCCCGCGCCCCACTCCTTGGCCGCCGCGGCGACCGCCTCGGCCACCTCGGGGTGCCGGGCCAGACCCAGGTAGTCGTTGGAGGCGAGGTCGAGGACGGGGTCGTCGCTGACGCGGTGGCGCAGCCAGCGGCGCAGCCCGGCCGCGGTCCGGCGGGCGGCGTGGGCGTCGAGCCAGTCGAAGGGGTTCGGGGTGGGGGACCGGTCGGTCATCGCCGGCTCCCGGGCAGCCGGCCGGGCTCGAAGTGCGGGCCGGAACTGCGCAGGGCGGCCTGCAGCGCGCCGAGCACCTCGACCCGCGCAGCGGGCGGACCCGGGAACGGCTCACGCCCCGCGCTCGGGCGGACCCCGAGCAGCAGCTGCAGGTGCAGCGCGCGGGCGAAGGCGACGGTGTTGCGGACCCGGGCGGGCACCAGGCCGTTCGGCTCGCCGGGGTCGTCCTCGGAGTGCGGGCGCCAGGCGACGGCGAGGTGGTCGATCCAGGCCTGGAGGAACACCGGCTCGACCGCGTCGCGGTGCAGCACCGTCATCGCGCTGTAGGCGAGGTGGTCCGCCTCCTGGCCGGAGAAGGCGTGCGGGGTCGGCCGCAGCAGACGCTCGGCGAGGGCGTCGAGGAGGACGCCGAGCCCGTCGGCCTGCAGGTGGCGCGACTCGGCCATCGCCCGGAGGAGTTCGGCCCCGTGCTCCATCGCGGCCGCGCGGCCGGCGCCGGGCACGTGCCCGCGCAGATCACGCTCGGCCAGCAGCCAGGACAGCCCGCGGTCGCCCCAGCGCAGGACGGCCTCGCGGTGCATGCCGTGCAGGACGTTGTCCCGGTCGATCACCGCGGCGAGCACCCGCGCCGAGAACGAGCGGCGCAGGACCGAGGGCGTGCCGTCCTCGCCCAGGCCCGGCCGGAGGCCCTCGCTGATCCCGTCGCCCATCGCGGGCAGCAGGTCGTCGTAGACACCGGCCGCGATCCACCGCAGCAGGATCGTCAGCGCGAGGTCGTCACGCAGGTGCGGATCGAGGTCGCCGAGCAGTTCGACGAGCTCGACGGTCATGTCGTCGAGACGGCGGTCGGTGGGGACGATCCCGCCCTGGGCCAGGACGGCCTCCCAGAACCCGGGGTCCAACGCGGCACCGGCGGGCGCGCGCCGGTCCGGGTCGGTCACCGCGTACCTCCGCGATCGGGAGCCGGTCCGAGGCTGCGGGCCGGCGGGGCTGGGCCAGGGGATGGGACTGGGTAGCCGTGCGGGTCGCGTCGAATTTACCTGCCGGAGCCGACCGCCGGGCCGTCCGTGCCCGGCCCGTACGCTGCGGGCGTGGCGTCTCTCACCGAACTGGTCCGGGCGAGCACGGATCTCGACGCCGCCGACCGGGAGTGGTTGCAGGTCCTGGTCGCGGACTGGCAGCTGCTCGCCGACCTCTCCTTCTCGGACCTGGTCCTCTGGCTGCCGGTGCGGGACGGCACGGGGTATCTGGCCGTCGCCCAGATGCGCCCGACGACGGGGCCGACCGCCTTCCACGACGATCTCGTCGGGTCGTTCACGGCCCGGGGGCACCGTCCGCTGCTCGACATCGCCCACGACGAGGCGCGCATCGTCCGCGAGGGCGACCCCGAGCTGCGCAGCGACGTGCCGGTCCGCATGGAGGCCATCCCGGTCCGGCGGGCGGGCCGGGTCCTGGGCGTCATCGCCCGCAACACCAGCCTGATCTCGGTGCGCACACCCAGCCGCCTGGAACTCACCTACATCCAGTGCGCCGCGGACCTGGCCCGCATGATCGCTGCGGGCCTGTTCCCGCACGTGGGGGCGGCCGGCTCGGTGTCGAACGTCCTGCAGGACGGCTCCCCGCGCGTCGGCGACGGGCTGATCCGGCTCGACCCCGACGGGGTCGTCACCTACGCCAGTCCCAACGCCCTGTCCGCGTACCGGCGCCTCGGCCTGGCCACCGACCTCGTGGGGACGCACCTCGGGACGATCACCGCCGAGCTCGCCCCGACGCACGGCCCGGTCGAGGAGGCCCTCGCCGTCGTGGCCGGCGGCCGGAAGCCGCGGGGGCTGGAGATCGAGACCGACGACGTCGTCGTCGGGCTGCGCGCGATTCCGCTGGACTCGCCCGAGGCCCACCTCGGCGCGATCGTGCTGCTCCGCGACGTCACGGACGTCCGGCGCCGGGAACGGGAGCTGATCACCAAGGACGCCACGATCCGCGAGATCCACCACCGGGTGAAGAACAACCTGCAGACGGTGGCGGCGCTGCTGCGCCTCCAGGCCCGGCGGTTGACCGAGCCGGGCGCGCGGACGGCGCTGGAGGAGGCGGTGCGCCGGGTCGGGTCGATCGCGATCGTCCACGACACGCTCTCGCTGTCCCCGGACGAGAACCTCGCGTTCGACGAGGTCGTGGACCGGGTGCTGGCGATGCTCTCCGACGTCTCGTCGGTCGAGGCGGGCCTGCTGCCCCGACGCGAGGGGGAGTTCGGCACGGTCGCCGGAGACCTGGCGACCCCGCTGTCCATGGTGCTCACCGAGCTGCTGCAGAACGCCCTCGAGCACGGGATCACCGCGGGGTCGAAGGTCCTCGTGGTGCGCGCCCGGCGCACCACGAACGACGACGGACCGGGGGAGACCCTCTACATCGAGGTCGACGACGACGGACGCGGCCTGCCGGCCGACTTCGACCCGATCTCGTCGTCGAACCTCGGGCTGCAGATCGTGCGGACCCTGGTCACCGGTGAACTCTCCGGCGAGCTCGAGATCGGAGCCCGGCCGGGTGGGGGAACGCGGGTCGCGCTGACGATTCCGCTGCGGACGCGGGCCCACTGACGGCGTCTCAGTTGCTCCGCCTCAGCCGATCAGGCGCGTCCCGGCAAGCACGAACCCCGGCCGACCGGCCGGGGTTCGTAGGGGTCTGCGGTAGCCCGATCCGACGATCTGCTCAGACGACGCGGGCGCGGGCGCGAGCGGTGCGGCGCTTGAGGGCGCGACGCTCGTCCTCGGAGAGACCGCCCCAGACGCCGGCGTCCTGGCCGGACTCGAGCGCCCACTGCAGGCACGTCTCGACGACGTCGCAACGCCGGCACACGGCCTTGGCCTCTTCGATCTGCATCAGGGCGGGCCCGGTGTTCCCGATCGGGAAGAACAGCTCGGGATCCTCGTCCCGGCAGACTGCGCGGTGGCGCCAGTCCATGGGTGTAGCTCCTTCAGTGGTGGGCTCCGGACTCGGGCGAGCTCCGGTCCCGGCGAATGTGTGCCTGGGGTTTCGCTAACTAGTGAACCGTTTCACGAGCGTTAACGGGCCCCCAACACGAGAGATATTTGTGTGAGATGAAGCACGGGTCCAGGGACCTTCGGTCCTGGTCAGGGCGGTATTTCGGTCCTTCTTCGCCCCGAACCGCAGACCACCTTGAACCACCCGCTAGCGTCGGCACAAGACCTCGAATCAGGGAATTGCGCCACACATCGGGCAGCTCGTCGGTCGGGCGGTGCGGAGGGCCGGGACGACGCATGCGTACAGAGCTTCCGCACCGTAGCTGTGGTATGCACCGCGACGCACGATCTTGAACCGGCATATCCGGTCACAGTCCGGCAAAGGGTGGGAAACACAGCGGTGAAATCGCCAGGTGAGGATGGGGGCGCAGAGCCCTCGGCGCGTCCGCTCGACGTGGCGGGAATGATCTCCGACGCCCGGCGGCACCCACGGCTGCTCGTCGTCGCGGCCCTCGCGCAGGCCCTCCAGGCTCTGACCCTGCTGGGCGTGGGCGTCGTCACGCTGGTGGTGGGAATCACGGGCGCCGGCAGCCTGGTCGACGGTCTGCTGGTGGGGGCGCTGGCCACCGGCGGCGGGGTCGGACTGCTCGCGGTCGCCCGCGGCCTGCTCGGCGCGCAGGGGTGGTCCCGGGCTCCCGCATTGGTCTGGCAGCTGATCACGCTGCCGATCGCCTTCACGACGATGGACGACCTGCCGGCCGTCGGCTACGCGCTCCTGACCTCGGCGATCGTCATTCTGGCGGCCTTGTTCGCCCCCTCCACCGGGGCCGTCCTGCAGGACTGAGCGCGCCGGGCCCGGCGGGTGGGGGCGGGGCTACTCCTCGACGAGGAGGTCGGCGCGCAGCTTCGCGAGCGTGCGGGCGAGCAACCGGGAGACGTGCATCTGCGAGATGCCGAGCTCGGTCGCGATCTGCGACTGCGTCATCCCGCCGAAGAAGCGGAGCAGCAGGATGCGCTTCTCGCGCGGGGGCAGTCGCTCCAGCAACGGCTTGAGCGACTCGCGGTACTCGACGCCCTCGAGCGCCTCGTCCTCCCCGCCCAGGGAGTCGACGACGGCGGGGGAGTCGCCCTCGCCCTGCTCCGGGACGTCGAGGGAGAGGGTGCTGTAGGCGTTGGCCGACTCCAGACCTTCGAGGACCTCTTCCTCGGAACGCCCGAGCCGCTCGGCGAGCTCGGAGACGGTCGGGGCGCGGCCGAGCTGCTGGGAGAGCTCGGCGGTCGCGGTCGAGAGGTGCAGCCGCAGCTCCTGCAGGCGCCGGGGAACCCGAACGGCCCAACCGCGGTCGCGGAAGTGGCGCTTGATCTCGCCGACGATGGTCGGGGTGGCGTAGGTCGAGAACTCGACGCCCCGGTCGATCTCGAAACGGTCGACGGACTTGATCAGCCCGATCGTCGCGACCTGGACGAGGTCGTCGAGGGGCTCGCCGCGGTTGCGGAACCGGCGGGCCAGGTGCTCGACCAGGGGTAGGTGGAGCTCGACGAGCGCGTCGCGCAGGGCGGGTCGGCGGGGGTCGTCGAGCTCCATCGACGCGAGCTCGGTGAGCATCGCGCGGGCGCGGTCCCGTTCGACCTCGCGGGCCGAGTCCCGGGTCGGCTCGGCCTGGATCTCGTCGGCCTGGTTCTCCTCGGCCTGGTTCTCCTCGGCCTGGATCTCGTCGGCCACGTCAGCCGCGTCCCGGCCCGGCGCCAGTCATGCCGCCCCCTCGGCGGTCTTGCGCAGGGTGATCGTCAGGTGTTGGTCGGAGTCGACGGTCGCCGTCACGTCCCCGGCGAGCGCCGACAGGACCGTCCAGGCGAAGGTGTTCCGCGGGGGAACGGCGCCGTCGCGCGTCGGTGCGGTGACCTCGACGGTCAGCGTCGGGGCGTTCAGCGTGAACCGGCAGAGCAGTTCGGTGTCGGGGACGACCTGCGCGAGCAACATCGCGCAGGCCTCGTCCACCGCGATGCGCAGGTCCTCGATCTCGTCGATCGTGAAGTCCAGCCGCGCGGCCAGACCCGCAGTGGCGGTGCGCAGCACGGAGAGGTAGGCGCCGTCGGCGGGGAGTCGAACCTCGACGAAGTCGTCCATCGGTCCGTCCACCCGTCCGCCGACGGCGCCTGCAGGCTCCGAGGAGCTCACGCGGCCTTTTTGGTCGCCCAGAAGATCTCGGCGATCTCGTCGATCTTCGCGAGCAGCTTGTTCGCGACCTCGACGTCGACCGAGCTCTTCGTGCCGCCCGCGCCGGCCAGCTTGGTGGCCTCGTTGAACAGCTGGTGCAGGTTCGGGTACGCCTCGAAGTGCGGCGGCTTGAAGTAGTCGGTCCACAGCACCCAGAGGTGGTGCTTGACCAGGTCGGAGCGCTCTTCCTTGATCTTGATCGCCCGCTGGCGGAAGGTCTCGTCGTCGCTGGCGTGGTACTTCTCGATGGTCGCCTTGACCGACTCGGCTTCGATCCGGGCCTGGGCAGGGTCGTAAACGCCGCACGGCAGGTCGCAGTGGGCGGAGACGTCGATCGGGCGGAACAACCGCATCGGATCGGTCCCTTCGTGTCGGTTCTGTGAAAGTCACGGCGACACTACCCCGGTGGGCACGGACGAAGAGCGGAAGGGCTGGGGGACCGCGCGCGTCTCCGGCGACTCGATGCGGCCGACCTACCGACCGGGTGACCTGCTGCTGATCCGCTACCGCGCCCGACCGCGGGTCGGCCGCGCCGCGGTCGTCCGCCTGCCGGACCGGGGACTTGCGGTCAAGCGCGTGACCCGGCGCGAGCCCGAGGGGTGGTGGGTGGAGCGGGACAACCCGGCGGCGGGGGTCGACTCCTGGTTGGTGGGGGCGATCCCGGACCGCGACGTCGTCGCCGTCGTCGTGGGCCGGATCTGGCCGATCTTTCGTCGGTAGCGATCTGGGGCGCCGTTGCCCGCGTGACTAGGGTCGGATCATGTTCGCTGTCAGCGCTGCGCGCTTCTCCGACTCCGACCCGCTGTCCGCCCTCGACCTCGGGGAGCGGCCCGAGCCGATCGCCAAGGACGGCTGGGCGACGGTCGACGTCAAGGCGGCCTCCCTCAACCACCACGACCTGTGGAGCCTGCGGGGGCGTGGCCTGAAGGAGGAGCAGCTCCCGATGATCCTCGGCTGCGACGCGGCCGGGACCGACGAGGACGGCAACGAGGTCATCGTCCACGCGGTGATCGGCGACCCGGAGTGGAAGGGCGACGAGACCTTCGACCCCAAGCGTTCGTTGCTGTCCGAGCAATACCAGGGCACGTTCGCGGAGAAGGTCGTCGTGCCGCGGCGCAACCTGGTGCCCAAGCCGGCGCAGCTCTCCTGGGAGGAGGCGGCCTGCCTCCCGACCGCGTGGCTGACCGCCTACCGGATGCTCTTCACCCGCGCGGGCATCTCGCCCGGCGCCACGATCCTGGTCCAGGGTGCGGGTGGCGGTGTCGCGACCGCGCTGATCAGCCTCGGCCGTGCGGCCGGCCTGCGCGTGTGGGCCACGAGCCGGGACGAGGCCAAGCGCGAGCGTGCCCTGTCGCTCGGCGCCGACCAGGTCTTCGCCTCCGGTGCCCGGCTGCCGGAGCGCGTCGACGCGGTCTTCGAGACCGTCGGCGAGGCGACCTGGTCGCACTCGGTCAAGGCGCTCAAGCCCGGCGGCACCATCGTCATCTCCGGCGCGACCAGCGGGGACGCCCCGCCGGCCGAGCTGACCCGGATCTTCTTCCTGCAGCTCTCGGTCGTCGGCTCGACGATGGGCTCCCGTGACGAGCTCGAGCGCCTCGCCCAGTTCATGGCGACCACCGGCGTTCGGCCGCTGATCGACGAGGTCCTGCCGCTCCAGGACGCCCGCCGCGGTTTCGAGAAGATGCACTCCGGGGACCTGTTCGGCAAGATCGTCTTCACCGTCTGAGCCCCACCGGGCTCGACCCCCCGGACCAATGGGGACGTTCGGGGGGTCATGTCCCGGCCCCGGGTTGCCGACAACCGGATGGCGGCGGGAGCAAGGGACACCGGTGGAGAAGCTGGGCATCAGCGAGCAGCTCATCGAGCAGCTGCCGGACGCGGTCTTCGTGGTCGATTCGTCCGGAAAGATTCTGTTCGTCAACGGGCAGGGCGAGACCCTGTTCGGCTGGACGCGCGAGGAGCTGGTCGGGCAACCGATCGAGACCCTCGTCCCGCCGAACGCGCGCGCCGCGCACCCGATGCACCGCGGGCAGTACTTCGGTGCGCCCCAGGTGCGGCCGATGGGCGCCGGGCTCGACCTGTTCGGCTGCCGCAAGGACGGCTCGCAGTTCCCGGCCGAGATCTCGCTGTCCTCGATCGAGACCGAGGACGGCCGGCTCGTCACCGCCGTGGTCCGGGACGCCACCGACCGGCTCAAGACCCAGGCCAAGTTCTCCGGCCTGCTCGAGGCCGCCCCGGACGCGATGCTCGGGGTCGACGACTCCGGGCTGATCCAGTTGGTCAACACCCAGGCCGAGGTCATGTTCGGCTGGTCGCGCAACGAGCTGCTCGGCCGGCCGATCGAGACGCTCGTGCCCGACCAGGCCCGGGCCGCGCACCGCCAGCACCGCACCGGGTACTTCGCCGAGCCCGTGGTGCGCTCCATGGGAGCCGGCATCGACCTGGCCGCCCGCCGCAAGGACGGCTCGGAGTTCCCGGTCGAGATCTCGCTGTCCTCGATCGAGACCGAGGACGGTCTGCTCGTCACCGCCGCGGTCCGGGACGTGACCGAACGCAAGGCGTTCGAAGGCGTCGTCGCCCGCGCCCGCGACACCGCCGAACGCGCTGCGCGTTCGCGCCAGGAGTTCCTGGCGAACATGAGCCATGAGATCCGCACCCCGATGAACGCCATCATCGGCATGACCAGCCTGCTGCTGGACACCCCGATGGACCGTCAGCAGCGTGACTTCGTCGAGACGATGCGGACCTCGGGTGAGCACCTGCTCACCATCATCAACGACATCCTCGACTACGCGAAGATCGACGCGGGCAAGCTCGTGCTCGAAGAGGTCGCGTTCGAGATCCGCGACTGGCTGGGGGAGACGGTCGACCTCGTCACCCTCCAGGCGCACGAGAAAGGCCTCGAGCTGGCGTGCGACGTCGCGCCCGAGGTGCCGGCGATCGTCATCGGCGACCCGGCCCGGACCCGTCAGGTGCTGGTCAACCTCCTCGCGAACGCCGTGAAGTTCACCCACACCGGGGAGGTGGTGGTCCGCGTCGAGGTGGAGCGCACCGACTCCCGCCCGGACGGGAGTCCCGAGACCTGGCTGCGTTTCGAGGTCGCCGACACCGGTATCGGGGTGGCCTCCGACCGCATCGAGTCGTTGTTCGAACCGTTCACCCAGGGCGACAGCACGACGACCCGCATCTACGGCGGCACCGGCCTCGGCCTCGCGATCAGCCGCCGTCTCGTCGAGTCGATGGGCGGCGACATGGAGATGGCGTCGAGCCCGGGAGCGGGCACGACGGTCACCTTCTCCTTCCCGGTCACCGGCCGGGACGCCGAGGAGAGCGTCGCCCCCGCGGGGCTCGCGGGGAAGCGTGTCCTCATCGTGGACGACAATGCGACGCACCGTCAGATCCTGGAGGCGTGGGCGCAGCAGCACGAGATGGAGGCCGTCACCGCGGGCGGCGGCGAGGAGGCACTCAACCTCGTCGAGCTCAACCAGACGCTCAGCCGGAGCTTCGACCTCGCCCTGCTCGACCTGGACATGCCCGGCATGGACGGCTACGAACTCGGTCGCGCGCTGCGGCAGCGGAGCCCCGGGATCCGGCTCGTGCTGCTCCACTCGACCGCACCGACACGGGTCGTCGAGCCGGGACTGTTCGACCTCGTGCTGGCGAAGCCGGCCCGCGCCGAGAAGCTGACCGAGCTCCTGCTCGAGCTGGTCCGCACCGGACGGGTCCGCGACACGGTCACCTCGTCCCCGTCCTCGGTGTTCGACCTGCCGGTGCCGGCCCGCAAGCTCTCGATCCTCGTGGTCGAGGACACCCCGGTGAATCAGAAGGTCGCCCAGCACCTCCTGGCGCGGTTCGGCTTCCGCGCCGACGTGGCGGCGAGCGGCCGCGAGGCGCTGGACGCCCTGGCGCAGCGGGCGTACGACCTGGTTCTGATGGACATTCAGATGCCCGAGATGGACGGACTGGAGGCCACGCGGCGGATCCGCGCCCGGTGGCCGGAGCGCGGCCTGCACATCGTGGCGATGACCGCGAACGTCGCGACCGAGGACGTCCGCCGCTGCTACGAGGCCGGGATGGACGCGTTCCTCCCCAAGCCGATCGACGTCGCCTCCCTCGGGCGCATGCTCAGCGGCCTCCTCAGCGCGCCCAGCGTCGACGACCTCGTCGTCGACCCGGACGTGGTCGGTCGGCTGCGCGAGGAGATCGGGCCGGAGATCGTCCGCGAGCTCGCCGAGGAGTTCCTCGCCGACCTCGAGGTCTCCCTGCCGGACCTCGAGGCGGTCTGCCGGGCCCAGGACCGGGCCGCGCTCGCCGCGGCCGCCCACAAGCTCAAGTCACCCGCGCGGTCCCTCGGCGCCGAGGCCTTCGGCCAGTTGCTGCACGACCTCGAGCAGCGTGCGGCCGCGGAGGACTGGGCGACCCTGACCCGGCTCGTCGGCCGGGTCGTCGGCCAGCGGCAGTCGCTCGATGATCAACTCCGCGCCGCCGTCAAGGACTAGGACGTCCGCGCCCGTCAGTCCTCGTCGTCGTCGTAGCGCGCCAACCAGGTGGCCAGGCGTTCGATCGGGACCTCGAACTCGGGGTTGAGGTCGACGAACTCGGAGAGCCGGTCCGCGAGCCAGGCGAGGTTGACGTCCTCCTCGCCGCGGCGCGCGGCCAGCTCCTCGATCCCGCGGTCGGTGAAGTACATCTGCTCCGCCGTTACCGGGCGAACGCCTGCTCGACGAGCAGCTGCTGCTCGTACTCGTGGACCGAGTGCGAGCCGACCGCCGGCGCCGAGGACGCCGGGCGCGAGACCCGGTAGAGCACGCGTCCGACCTGCTCGGCGAAGTGCAGCGCCATGAACGGCCACGCACCCTGGTTCGCCGGCTCCTCCTGGACCCAGCGCAGCTCGGTCGCGTTCGGGTACTTCGCGAGCGTCGCCTGAAGCTCGTCGACGGGCAGCGGGTAGAGCTGCTCGACGCGGACCAGCGCCGTGTCCTGCGCGGAGCCGTGCTGCTCCCGCTGGGCGGACAGGTCGTAGAAGACCTTGCCGGTGCACAGGAGCACCCGCGTGACCGCGGCCGGGTCGACGGTGTCGTCGGCGATGACCGGCTGGAAGTGCCCGGAGGTGAAGTCGCTCGGGGCCGAGACCGCGGCGCGGTGCCGCAGCAGCGACTTGGGCGTGAAGATCACCAGCGGCCGGTGGAACGACCCCAGGGCCTGCCAGCGCAGCAGGTGGAAGTGGTTGGCCGGCGTCGTCGGGATCGCGACCGTCATGTTCCCCTGCGCGCACAGCTGCAGGAAGCGCTCCGGGCGGCCGGACGAGTGGTCCGGGCCCTGGCCCTCCATGCCGTGGGGGAGCAGGAGCACGACGCCCGAGGTCTGGCCCCACTTCTGCTCACCGGAGGAGATGAACTCGTCGATGATCGTCTGGGCGCCGTTGACGAAGTCGCCGAACTGGCCCTCCCAGCACACGAGCGCGTCGGGTCGGGCCACCGAGTAGCCGTACTCGAAGCCGAGAGCGGCGAACTCGCTCAGGAGCGAGTCGTAGACGTAGAAGGTGCCCTGGTCCGGGGACAGGTTCTGCAGCGGGTTGTACTCAGCCGCGGTCTTGCGGCAGACGAGCACCGCGTGGCGCTGGGTGAACGTGCCGCGGCGGCTGTCCTGCCCGGCGAGACGGACCGGCCGGCCCTCGAGCAGCAGCGACCCGAAGGCGATCAGCTCGCCGAAGCCCCAGTCGATGTTGCCGGTCTCGATCATCGCGGCGCGCTTCTGCAGCAGCGGCGCGACGCGAGGGTGGACCGAGAATCCGTCAGGGACGTTGACCTGGCTCTCGACGATCCGCTTCAGCGACTCGCTGCTGATCGCGGTGCTCACCGAGGTGGCCGGCACCTGGTCGTTGCTGACCGGCTGGGCCACGGTCGCGGGCGTGCTCGAGCTGCCGCGCGTCTCCGCGAAGACCTTCTCGAGCTGCTCGCGGTAGTCCTTGAGGGCCTCCTCGGCCTCCTCGAACGTGATGTCCCCGCGACCGATCAACGCCTCGGTGTAGAGCTTGCGGACCGAGCGCTTCTGGTCGATCAGGTCGTACATCAGCGGCTGGGTCATCGAGGGGTCGTCGCCCTCGTTGTGGCCCCGTCGCCGGTAGCAGATCATGTCGATGACGACGTCCTTCTTGAACGCCTGGCGGAACTCGAACGCCCACCGCGCGACGCGCACGCAGGCCTCCGGGTCGTCACCGTTGACGTGGAAGATCGGCGCCGCCACCGTGCGCGCGACGTCGGTCGCGTACAGGCTCGAACGGCTGGACGTCGGCGAGGTCGTGAAGCCGACCTGGTTGTTGACGACGACGTGCACGGTGCCGCCGGTGCGGTAGCCGCGCAGCTGCGACATCTCCAGCGTCTCGGCCACGACACCCTGGCCGGCGAACGCGGCGTCGCCGTGGAGGAGGACCGGCAGGACGGTGAAGCCGCTCTCGCCGCGGTCGATGATGTCCTGCTTCGCGCGGACGATGCCCTCGAGGACGGGGTTGACCGCCTCCAGGTGCGACGGGTTCGCGGCGAGGTAGGTCTTGACCGTCGAGCCGTCGTGCGCGGTGTACACGCCCTCCTGGCCGAGGTGGTACTTCACGTCGCCGGAGCCGTGCATCGACTTCGGGTCGATGTTGCCCTCGAACTCGCGGAAGATCTGGCCGTAGCTCTTGCCGACGATGTTGGCGAGCACGTTCAGGCGGCCACGGTGCGGCATGCCGATCGCGACCTCGTCGAGCCGGGCCTGGGCCGCGGCGACGAGCAGCGCGTCGAGGAGCGCTATGACGGACTCGCCGCCCTCGAGCGAGAACCGCTTCTGACCGACGTACTTGGTCTGCAGGAAGGTCTCGAAGGCCTCGGCCTCGTTGAGCTTGCGCAGGACGCGGAGCTGGTCGTTGCGGGGAAGCCGGTCCGGGGCGCGCTCGACGCGCTCCTGGATCCAGAGCCGCTCCTTCGGGTCGGCCATGTGCATGTACTCGATGCCGACCGTGCGGCAGTACGAGGAACGCAGCACGCCGAGGATGTCGCGCAGCTTCATCAGGCCCGACAGGGAGAACGTCGTGCCGGAGACGAACTCGCGGTCGAGGTCCCACAGCGTCAGGCCGTGCTTGACGATGTCGAGGTCGGGGTGACTGCGCTGCTTGTACTCGAGCGGGTCCGTGTCGGCCATCAGGTGACCGCGGGTGCGGTAGGCCTCGATCAGCTCGTGGACGCGGGCCTGCTTGGAGACCTGGTCCTCGTGGCTGGTCGCGATGTCGGTTTCCCAGCGGATCGGCTCGTACGGGATCCGCAGCGCCGCGAAGACGTCGTCGTAGAAGTTGTCCTCGCCGAGGAGCAGCTGGTGCAGGCGACGCAGGAACTCACCGCTCTGCGCGCCCTGGATGATCCGGTGGTCGTACGTGGACGTCAGCGTCATGATCTTGCTGACGGCCATGTTCGCGAGCGTCTCGGGGGAGGCGCCCTGCCACTCGGCCGGGTACTCCATCGCGCCGACACCGATGATCGTGCCCTGACCCTGCATCAGACGCGGGACGGAGTGGACGGTCCCGATCGTGCCCGGGTTGGTGAGGCTGATCGTCGTGCCGGCGAAGTCGTCGACGGTGAGCTTGTTGTTCCGGGCCCGGCGGACGATGTCCTCGTAGGCCAGCCAGAACTGCGCGAAGTCGAGGGTCTCGGCCTTCTTGATGGAGGGGACCAGCAGCGACCGCGAGCCGTCGGCCTTGGTGACGTCGATGGCGAGACCGAGGTTCACCGACTCGGGGGTGACGAGCGCCGGCTTGCCGTTGATCTCGGTGTAGCCGCAGTTCATCGCCGGCACGTCCTGGAGCGCCCGGACGACCGCGAAGCCGATCAGGTGCGTGAAGGAGACCTTTCCGCCGCGCGCCCGCTTCAGGTGGTTGTTGATGACGATGCGGTTGTCGATGAGGAGCTTCGCCGGGACCGCGCGCACCGAGGTCGCGGTCGGGACGGTGAGGCTCGCCTCCATGTTGGTGACGACGCGCGCCGCCGGGCCCTTGAGCGGGGAGACGTTCTCCGCCGCGGCCGGGGCGGCGCTCTTGGCCGGAGCGGCCGGAGCGGCGGGCTGGGCCGGGGCCGCAGTGGCCGGAGCAGTGGCGGTGGG
The DNA here is from genome assembly GCF_039525035.1 of Sporichthya brevicatena. Lineage (NCBI taxonomy): Bacteria > Bacillati > Actinomycetota > Actinomycetes > Sporichthyales > Sporichthyaceae > Sporichthya > Sporichthya brevicatena. The sequence goes on along the minus strand of NZ_BAAAHE010000019.1, from coordinate 12,192 downwards.
GGCGGCGGGCGCCGGGGCCGGAGCGGCCGGAGTCGGAGCGGCCGGAGTCGGGGCGGCCGGAGTCGGGGCGGCCGGAGCGGCCGCGGGAGCCGGGGCGGCGGGAGTCGCCGGGGCGGTTGAGGCGGCCTCACCACCGGCCGGGGTGGCGGGCCGGGTCAAGATTCGGTGAATTCCGGTGTCGGAACTCGGGGTGTAGTCGGCGAAGAACTCCCACCAGGCCGGGTCCACGCTGTTCTTGTCCCGCAGATACGCCTGGTAGATCTCGTCCACCAGCCATTCGTTGGTCCCGAACCCGGACATCGGATTGGACTGCGGTGACGACACGGTTTTGATCAACCTCTTCCGGGCTGCGCACAGGGACCAGACGGGACCTCGGACCACCGGTTCCGCCGCTCTGACCAGCGTAGTCGCCGTGTTCGTCTGGTCACAGGTCGGTAGGGGTGGCCCAACTCACCTGCCCGTTGCGTGGGGCCCTGACCCCTCCGGAAACGGCCGACCGCCTGACCTTCGTGGTCTACCGCTCACCCGTTCGGCGTGGATGTTTGCCACCGTTTTGGGGGCATTTGTCGGGTTTCGGCGGATCCTGACGGGCACGTGAAATCCGTTCGAGACCCCTGGGGGGTTCTCGGGAGATGGGGCGAGGACTCATGGTTACTCGACGTTTCACCTCGGCCGCTCTGGCCGCCGGGGTCGCCACCGCGGTGGGCGTCACCTTGTTCACGACCGGTGCGCAGAGCGCCGGTGCGGCCGTCGCCGACGACGACCTGCGGGGCAAGGCGCTGCAGGACTACACGATCGACACGGGGCGGAGCGGTCCCAGCGTCGGTGACCGGTACGTGTTCTCGGAGCGGCTGTTCGACGAGGACAACAAGCGCGTCGGCACCCTGGCCGCGACGTGCGACGTCACCTACGTCAACCGGAGCTCGAGCGGTCGCGTGAAGAACGCGCTGTCGCACTGCACCGGCACCTTCCGCCTCGACGACGGCCAGATCACCGTCGCCGGCACGATCACCCGGACGGCCAAGAGCGCCGTCCTCGCGATCACCGGCGGCACCGGCCGGTACGACGACGCCGCGGGCGAGGTCGCGCTGAAGTTCGTCAACGACAAGCGGACGAACTACGACTTCGACTTCGAGAACAAGCGCGGCGGCACGATCGTCGGCTAGCCGCGGTCAGGTCCCCGGCTGTTTCCCCCGGCCGAGGTCGGTCACGCTGAGATCGTTCAGGATCCGGGCGGCGGCGTTGTGTCCCGCCGCCCCGATCACCGACCCGGCCGGGTGACAGCCGGCCGACCCGGCGTACAGGCCGGGCAGCCCGGTCGCGTACGGCACCCGGTCGGCGAAGGCCACCGTGTTGTCGACGTGGTGGATGTGCCCACCGGTGATGCCGAACCGGGCCTCGATGCCCGACGGGGGGAGCGCGAGGGTGTCGGCGACGCTCGCCGTCGTCCCCGGAGCGAAGCGGTCGCAGACCTCGAGCAGGTGCGCGACGTAGCCGGGTAGTTCGGTCTCCCAGTCCGAGCCGTGCGGGACGTGGGGCACCGACTGCACGAACAGCGCCGACGAGTGGTGCCCGGCCGCGTCCTGCAGGCTCGGGTCTACGGTCGTGTGCAGGTACCACTCGATCGTCGGGAACGTCGGGTAGCGCGGCAGCCGTCCGGCCTGGACGTCGGCCCACATCGCGCGCACCGCCTCGAGCGGGCGGTCCTCGCCCGGCATCAGGTGCACGGTGGCCCCGCCCGTCGCGCCGGCGCCGGGGGAGTCCGCGAGCGCGGGGAAGTGCGGCACCTCGCGCAGCGCGAGGTTCAGCTTCAACGTGACGCCGGGTCGGCGGATCCGCTCCAGCCGCTCGGCCAGGTCCGCGGGCAACGCGTCGCCGACGAGGGCAGGGAGCCGGAACGGGTCGCAGGCCGCGAGGACGACGGTGGTGTCGATGCGCCCGTGGTCGGTCTCGACGCCGCTGACGACGCCGGCCGTGGTGTCGATCGCGCGGACCGGGACGGACGTCCGCACCTGGGCCCCGGCGGCGCGGGCGGCGTCGGCCAGGGCACCGGTGACGGTCCCCATGCCGCCGCGGACGATCATCCAGGTCCCGTCCGACCCGGGCAGTCGGCCCATGTTGTGGGCGAGGAAGTTGTGGCCGGTCCCCGGGTCGTCGACGCCGGCGGTCAGGCCGGAGATGCCGTCGGTGATGGCGTACATCGCGACCAGGCGCTCGGAGATGAAGCCGAACCGCGCGAGGTGGTCGACGACCGAGCCCCGGCACAGCGCGACGAAGGTCTCGCGCAGCGCGGGACGGATGTACCGCTCGGCGGTGTCCTCGATCGACAGCGGCTCGGCGAGCCAGGCCGGCGCGAGGTCGGTGCGCAACTGGTCGAGCTCGGCGTTCAGTGCCGCGTCCGCGCGGGCGTCGGCGGGGGAGAAGGCCGCCTCGATCGCCGCGGCGTTCGCGGCGGCATCGGCGCCGAGCACGACCGAGGGCAGGGTCGAGCCCGCCGGGGCCGGCAGCGCGTAGTGCGGGTTCCGGCGCAGCACGGGGAGGTCGAGGCCCAGTGTCGCGATCAGCTCGGGCGGCATCAGCCCGAGCAGGTACGCCCCCGTCGAGTGCCGCAGTCCGGGCACCGCCGCGAAGGGTGTCTCGGTGCGCGCCGCGCCCCCGACGACGTCCGCCGCCTCGCAGACGACGACGTCGAGTCCGGCCCGGGCGAGCAGGGTCGCGGCGACCAGCCCGTTGTGCCCGGCTCCGATCACGACGACGTCGGCGCGTGCACTCACCCGGCCGAGTCTGGCAGGACTAGGGTCGCAGCGTTCGGACGTCCCGCGCGGACGCTGACCCGTGAGGCAATTGCCATGGCCGAGATCCCGGTGACCGCCGTGCGGCGGGCGCGACGCCGGGCGCCGGTGCGGTTGCCCGGGCCGATCGACGCCGGGCTGATCACCGTCGGCCGACTGACGACGCTGGCGATCGCGAGCGTCCGCTACCTCGTCACGGACCTGGTGCGCGGTCGCTTCCCTTGGCGCGAGTTCCTGCTGCAGGCCTGGTTCGTCACGAGCGTCTCGCTGCTCCCGGCGATCCTCGTCGCGATCCCGTTCGGCGTGATCGTCGCGATCAACGTCGGCAGTCTCGCGCAGCAGGTCGGGGCGTCCTCGTTCGTCGGCGCGGTGAACGGGCTCGGCGTCATCCGCGAGGGTGCGCCGGTCGTCACGGCGCTGCTGCTCGCGGGCGCGGCCGGGTCGGCGATCTGCTCCGACCTCGGGTCGCGGACGATCCGCGAGGAGATCGACGCGATGCGCGTCATGGGCATCTCGCCCGTCCGGCGCCTGGTGGCTCCGCGCGTCGCCGCGCTCGTCGTCGTCGGTGTGCTGCTCTGCTCGATCGTCGCGATGACCGGGGTGCTCGCCGGCTACTTCTTCAACGTCTACGTCCAGCACGGCACGCCCGGCACCTACCTGAACTCGTTCACCGACTTCGCGACCGCCGGGGACTTCGTCGTCGCCGAGATCAAGGCCGCGGTGTTCGGATTCCTGGCCGCGATCGTCGCCGCGCACAAGGGGCTGAACGCGCGCGGTGGGCCGAAGGGGGTCGCCGACGCCGTGAACCAGTGCGTCGTCCTGAGCTTCCTGCTGCTGTTCAGCACGAACATCCTCATCACGCAGGCGTACCTGCTGATCTCGCCGCCGGCGGTGGTCTGAGGTGGTCGTGCTCTCGCCCGCGGCGCGGGCCCGTAGCGGGGCGAAGCGGGTCGGCGACTCGTTCGCGAACCTCGGCGAGCAGGCGACGTTCTTCGCCAAGGCCGTCGGGTACGTCCCGTACGCCCTGCGGTACTACCGCGGCGAGATCTGGCGGCTGCTCTCGGACATCAGCTGGGGCAAGGCGTTGCTCGTCGGCGGCGGGATCATGGGCGTGATGCTGCTGCTCTCGGCGTTCGTCGGGACGTCGGTCGGCATCGCCGGGTTCACCGGGCTCGACATCATCGGCCTCGCACCGTTCGCGGGCTTCGTCTCGGCGCTGGCGAACACCCGCGAGTTCGCCCCGCTGATCGCCGCGCAGGCCTTCGCCGCCCAGGTCGGCTGCCGCTACACCGCCCAGCTCGGCGCGATGCGGATCTCCGAGGAGATCGACGCGCTTCAGGTGATGGCCGTCCGCCCGGTGCCGTACCTGGTGAGCACCCGGCTGGTCGCCTCGATGATGGCGATCCTGCCGATGTACGTCGTCGGCCTGTTCGGGTCCTACTTCGCCACGCAGCTGGTGGTGACGACGTTCTTCGGTCAGTCGGCCGGGACCTATCAGCACTACTTCCTGGCGTTCCTCAATCCGTTCGACATCGTGCTTTCCACGGTGAAGGTCGCGATCTTCATCGTGCTCGCGACGCTGATCCACTGCTACTTCGGCTTCCACGCCGCCGGCGGGCCGGAGGGTGTCGGCCGTGCGACCGGGCGGGCGATCCGCGCCAGCGTCATCCTGATCATCGTCTCGGACATGTTCCTCACGCTCGCGTTCTGGGGTTACGACCCCGGGGTCCGGATCTCGGGATGAGGGGACCGACGTGAGGCCCGGTCCGAGGCGGGGACGGCTGGTGGCGAGCCGGGGCGACCTGATCGTCCGCGGCGTGGCCTACGTCGTCGTGATCGCGCTGGCGATCGGGTTGGTGCTCGCGCGCTTCTCCGGGGCGTTCGCCGACCGCGTCACGGTGGTCGCGCTGCTCACCGAGCCCGGGGACGCCCTCGCGCCCGGGTCGGACGTGAAGATGCGCGGCGTCCTCGTCGGCCGCGTCGGTTCGATCGCGCGGGAGATCGGCTCGGGCGGTGCCGAGGTGGAGCTGCGCCTCGACCCGGGCACGGTCGATCAGATCCCGGCCGAGGTGACGGCGCGCAGCCTGCCCGCGAACTTCTTCGGGCAGTCCTTCGTCGATCTCGTCCCGCCGAAGCGCACCGCCGGTCCGATCCGCGGCGGCGCGCGGATCCCGGCCGACACCTCCGCCGCCACCGTCGAACTGCAGGACGTCTTCGGCAAGCTCTACCGCGTCCTGTCCGCGGTGCAGCCCGTTCAGCTCGCCACCGTGATCGGGGCCCTGTCCGAGGCCCTCGACGGACGGGGCGCGCAGATCGGTCAGCTCGTCGGCCGCACCGACGCCTACCTGCGGGCGTTGGCGCCGTCGCTGCCCGCGCTGCGCGAGGACCTGACCGCGTTCAGCCGCTTCGCCGCCGACCTCAACCGGCGCGCGCCGTCGTTGCTGGACTCCGTCGACGACGTGCTGGTGCTCGCGCGGACCCTGGTGGACCGTCAGGAACAGTTCCTCGAGCTGCTCGGCGGCGGGCTCGGGCTGACCGCGAGCGCGCGGAAGCTGGTGGGCGAGAACGAGACGCGGCTGATCCGGGTCAGTGGGCAGACCCGGCAGATCGTCGGTGTCCTCGGCCGTCACCCGACCGCGTTCTCCCGCGGCTTCGTCGACCTCGGGGCCTTCCTCGGTGGCCTCGCCACGACCGACGCGGGCCGGATCGGCCTCGACACCCGCCTGACCACGACCCCGCTGCCGACCTACACCGCCGCGGACTGCCCGCGGTACCCCGGGCTCGCCGGACCGAACTGCCCGGGCGGGGGAGGGCGCAACGTCGACTACGGCGGGATCGGGTCCGTCGGCAGTGTCTCGGACCGCCTCGTGCTCTCCCAGATCCTCGCGGCGCTCGGGGCGGGCCGCGGGTCGAGCGGTGACATCGGCCTGCTCCTCGCCGGGTCCATGGTGCGCGGGTCGACGGTGGTGATGCCGGGATGAACGCGATGAGTGTGCGGGGCGCGGTGGTCCGCCTCGTGGCGTTCGCCGTGGTCGCGGCGTTCATCGGGATGCTGCTGCACAACACCCTGACCAACCGTCTGGCCGGCCCGACCGCCTCGTACTCGGCGACCTTCACCGACGCCTCCGGCCTGCACCCGGGCGACAACGTCCGCGTGGCCGGGGTGCGCGTCGGGCGCGTGGACGCCGTGAAGCTGCGCGACAACGTCGCGTGGGTGAAGTTCACGGTGCGCGCGGAGCAACCGGTCCTGCGGAGCACCAGCGCGGCGATCCGGTACCAGAACCTGATCGGGCAGCGGTACCTCGCGCTGCTGCCGGGGCCGGGGTCCGCCGACGCGCTGCCGCCGGGCAGCGAGATCCCGCTGACGCAGACTCAGGACGCGTTCGACCTCACGGTCGTGACCAACGGGTTCCAGCCGCTGTTCGAGGTGCTGTCGCCGGCCGACATCAACCGGCTCGCCGGGCAGCTGATCCAGGTCCTGCAGGGGGAGGGCGGGAGCATCACCAGCCTGCTGCGGACGACGGCGGAGCTCTCGGGCCGCCTCGCCGACCGCGACGAGGTGATCGGCCGGGTCGTCGAGAACCTTGCCCAGGTCGCCGGCGACATCGCACAGCGCGACACCGAGGTCGACGCCCTCGTCGGTCAGCTGCAGCGGCTGTCCGCGGCGGCGGCGAAGGACCGGACGCGGATCGGGTCCTCGATCGCCGCGCTCGCCGACCTCACCGACGCGACCACCGGTCTGCTGACCGACATCCGCCCGCTGCTGCGGGAGGACGTCGCGAAGCTGAACCGGGTGCTCGCCACCTACGCCCGGGCGAACAAGCCGTTCGGGGAGGCGGTGCGTGGGCTGCCGGTCGCGCTCTCCGCCTTCGCCCGGCAGATGCAGTACGGATCCTGGATCAACATCTACATCTGCAACCTGACCGCCGGTTCGCAGCGGCTGCTCGACTCCGGGTCGAACTCGGAGGTGTGCGCGTGATGGCGGCCTTCCTCGGGACGATCCGCGACCTTCTGCGCCGGCTGGTGCCCCGGACCCCACGGGCCACCGGCATCGCGACCGTCACCGTCCTCGGCGTGCTGGCCGGTCTGCTGTTCGTCCCGAGCGGGCTCGCGCTCGGGAAGCAGACGTTCGCCGCGGAGCTGGCGCGCTCGGGCGGGCTGCTGCCGGGCGACTCGGTCCGCATCGCGGGGATCTCGGTCGGGCAGGTCACGTCGTTGAAGATCCGCGACGCGAAGGTCCGGGTCACCTTCCGCGTCGGGGACGGCGTGAAGCTGGGCAAGGACACGCGCGCGGACGTCAAGATCGCGACCCTGCTCGGCACGCACTACCTCGGGCTGTCGCCGTCCGGGACCGAACCGCTGCCGAACCGGACGATCCCGATCACGCAGACCAGCGTGCCGTTCGAGGTGCAGGACATCATCGAGGCCGGGGCCCCGGCCCTGGAACAGCTCGACGGCGACCGGCTGCGGCGGGCCCTGCGCGTCCTGGCCGACGGGTTCCGGGACACACCCGCCCTGACCCGCGAGGCCGTCGAGAACATCGCGCGACTCTCCGACGTCGTCCTCACGCGCCGCGAGCAGCTCGGGGAGCTCGTCTCGCGCACGGCGGCGGTCACCGCGAACCTCGACGCCAACCGCGACACCCTGGTCGACCTGCTGGAGCAGGCGAGTGCGATCTTCGCCGAGATCTCCACCCGGCGGGCGGTGCTGCGGGAGCTGCTCGCGGACACCCGGGCGCTGGCGCGGGTGCTGAGTGCGCTGGTCCGGGAGAACTCCGCCCAGATTTCGCCGTTGCTGCGCAATCTCAACGTCGTGCTGGAGACCCTGCGCGCGAACGACGAGGCGCTCCGGCGCGTGGCCGTGCTGCTCGGGCCGGCGGCCCGCTACTTCGGCAACGCTGCCGGGAACGGGCCCTACGTCGACGCGAACGGGCCGAACGCCGTCCTGCCCGACGCCGCTCTCTGCAAGCCCCAGGGGACGTGTTGAGCCGCCTGCGGCGCCTGCTCGCCGCCGCCACCGCGTCCGCCGCGCTCCTCGCGGGCGGCGGCTGCGGCGTGCTCGGCGACGACTCGATCACGATCACCGCCCACTTCACCGACTCCGTCGGTCTGTTCCCCGGCAACCACGTCGACGTGCTGGGGGTGCCCGTGGGCACCGTGACCCGCATCGAGCCGCAGGGCACCAGCGTCGCGGTCACGCTGCGCGTCCCGGCGGACCTCAAGGTGCCGGCGAACGCGGGGGCGCTGATCATCCCGCCGACCGTCATCACCGACCGGTACGTCGAACTGACGCCGGTGTGGACGGCCGGGCCGGTGATGGCGGACGGCGGCGTCATCCCGCTGGAGCGCACCCGGACGCCGGTGGAGTTCGACCGGGTCGTCGCCGCGCTGGACAAGCTCGCGAACTCGCTGACCGACGACACCCGCACCCTGGGCGCGATCCAGGACGCGCTCGGCGTCGCGGCGAAGAACGTCAAGGGCAACGGCGCCGAGATGGCGAAGGGCATCGCCGGGCTGTCCGCGGTGATCGACACCGTCGCCGAGAACCGGGGCGACCTGACCGCGCTGATCCGCAGCCTCGACTCCCTGAGCGCCACCTTCGCGCAGAACGACGCCACGCTGCGCCGGTTCGGCCGGAACGTCGCGAAGGCCACCACCGTGCTCGCGGACAACGGGACGTTGCTGCGGCAGACCCTCGACGCGCTCACGACCGCGCTCGCGGACGTGCGCGAGTTCGTCCGCACCAACTCCGGGGCGGTGCGGACGGGGGTGCGGGACCTGACCGCCGTTCTGGACGTCCTCGTCGACCACCGCGTCGAACTCACCGAGGCCCTCGACGTGCTCCCGCTGACGCTGCAGAACCTCACGCGGGCGGTGGACCCGGAGCGGCGGCGGGTGCGGTTCAACGCCTCCGCGGCTGCCAACCTGCTCAACCCCGTCGTGCTCCAGCAGTTGTGCGACGCCGTCGGCGCCCTGTGCCCGAACCGCGGCAAACCGATCGGCGCGCTCTCCGACGTCTTCGGGCCCGACGCCGCCCGAGCCCCCGGGGGTTCGCGATGAGGCGCGCGCGAGTGGTCGGGGCCGTGCTGGCCGGGGTACTCGTGGCCGCGGGGCCGGCGGGCTGCAGCGTCACGCTCTCGGACCTGCCGCAGCCGGGCGCGGGCGTCGAGGGTCCGACGTACGAGATCACCGCGGTCTTCTCCGACGTGCTGAACCTGCCGGACGGGGCGCGGGTGCGGGTGAACGGCGTCGACGTCGGCCGGGTCGTCGGCATCGAGACCCGCGACTTCCTCGCGCAGGTGCGCCTGCGGCTGCCGACGCGGGTGGTGCTCACCGACCGGGCCACGGCGGAACTGCGGATCACCACCCCGTTGGGTGAGGGGTTCGTCGACCTCGACCCGGGGCGGGGGAAGCGCACGCTGGCCGACGGCGCCGTGCTGCCGCTGACCGCGACCAGTACGACCGCCGGTGTCGAGGACATGCTCAGCGCGGCCTCGCTCCTGCTCACCGGCGGCGGGCTCGGGCAGCTGCGCACGGTCGTCACGGAACTCAACGCCGCCCTGGACACCAAGCGCGGCGACGCCGGCCGGCTGTTCCGGTCGCTGACCACGGTGCTCGACGCCTTCAACGACCGCTCGGCCGACATCGACCGCACCCTGACCGCACTCGACGGGCTCTCCGGGGCGCTGGCCACGCGCCGCGACACCCTGCTCGCCGCACTGCGCGACGCCACCCCCGCCGCGAAGCTGCTCGCGGACTCGACCTCCCGGCTGACCGAGCTGCTGTCCCGGCTCGAGGAGCTCGCCCGGGTCTCCGACCGTGTCGTCCGGCGCACCCGTGCCGATCTCGTCGCGACCCTGCGCGAGATCCAGCCGGTGCTGGACGCGCTGATCTCGATCTCCGACGACGTCGAGCCGACGCTGCGTCAGCTCGTCCGGTTCGGGGAGTTCCTCGACGACGCCACCCCCGGGGACTACCTGACCGGGGACATGGAGCTGACCGACGGCTCGGTCGGGGCGTCCGCGCCGGACCGGGCGGAGGGCACACGGTGAGCGCCGCGCTGCGCCGGCACGGGACGCTGCTGGCGAACCTCGCCGTCCTGGTCGTGCTGGTGGTCGGGGTCTACCACGTGGGGATCAACGTCCTGCGCCTGCAGATCGGGCGCGACCCGTTCACGGTGCGCGTCGAACTGGCGCAGGCCGGCGGCCTCTACGAGCGGTCGGAGGTCAACTACCGCGGCAAGTTGGTCGGCCGCGTGACCGCGGTCCGGCTGCGTGACGGGGGCGCGGTCGCCGACCTGCGCCTGGACGAGGGCACGAAGATCCCCGCGGACACCGACGTGGTCGTCGCCAGCCTGTCCGCGGCGGGCGAGCAGTTCGTCGACTTCCGGCCGCGCCGCAGCGACGGGCCGATCCTGCGCGACGGCGACGTCATCCCCGTCGAGCGCACGGCGGTGCCGATCTCGACCGCGGCGGTCGTCCGCGACGTCACCAAGCTGCTGGACCAGGTGAACTCCGACGACCTGGCGACCGTGGTCGAGGAACTGGCGATCGCCCTCGACGGCAACGGGGGCGCGCTCGGTCGGCTCGTCACGTCGTCGAGCGAGCTGATCGAGGCGCTCCGCGGGAGCCTGCCGCAGACCGTGCGTCTGCTCGCCAACGCCCGTCGCAACCTCGACACCGCCAACGCCCTGTCCGGTGACTTCGAGACGTTCACGACCCAGCTGCGGCGCCTGACCCGCGAGCTGCGCGGCACCGACCCGAACGTCCGGCGGCTGCTCGACACCGGCCCGGAGGCGGTCGCGGACCTCGACGAGTTCGTCACCGCGCTGACCTCCCCGGTGGGTGCGCTGCTCGGCAACCTCGTCGTGCCCGGGGACCTGATCACGGCGCGGCTGCCCGCGCTGGAGGCGCTCGTCATCGCCTTCCCCGACGCCACCGGGGCGCTGCGCACCACCGTGCGGAACGGCAAGCTCGCGATCGATCTGCACCTGACGAACAACCCGACGTGCAGCTACGCCGGACCGCGGCGCACCCCCGTCGACCCAACGCGGACGGAGCCGGACCGCAAGCGCACCTGCACGAGCCGCCTGCCCGGCGTACAGGTGCGCGGGTCGCAGAACGCGCCCAAACCCGCGCCGTCCGGCCCCGGTGCGCCCGGATACCCCGCGGTCGTCCTCGGGTACCAGCCCGCGAACGGTCTGGTGACGCTGCCGGACGGGACGCGGTACTCGCTCGGCCCGGTCCGTGCCGAGGGCTCGATGACCGCCGCGATCGCGATCCTCGTCGCGCTGCTGCGGACCTGAGCGACCCCATGAGCCCTACGATCGGCACGCCATGACCGACGACATCACGACGCCCCCGGCCGGCCCGGCCGCGGAGGCGGCACCCGCCCCGTCCCCGGGCCGGCTGGCCCGCGCCGCCCGCCCGGTTCCGTTGCTGTCGTTGGCGTTGGTCGCGAGCCTGCTGTTCTCGGCCTTCCTGCTGCTGCGGGGGAGCGGCGACGACGACGGGGAGCGCAGCGAACTGCTCGCGGTCGCCGAGACCTACGCGGTGAACCTGACGACCTACGACTCCGCCCGGCTGGACGCGGACTTCGCACGCGTCATGGACGTGGCGACCGGTCAGTTCCGCGGCGAGTACGAGGTCGCGCAGGACTCGCTGCGGGAGCTGATCGTGAAGTACCAGGGGAAGGCGACGGGCAAGGTGCTCGCCCGCGCCGTCCTCAGCCTGGACGACGGGCGCGGCGAGGTCGTGCTGTTCGTCGATCAGACCGTGACCAACACGAACTCGGACCAGCCCAAGATCGACCGACTCCGGATGCGCATGGGGCTGGAGAAACAGTCGGGGCGATGGTTGATCAACCAGCTGGATCTGGTCTAGAGCAACGGAAGTGGCGGACCGTCAGGTTGTGAGTCCGTTTGCGTACCGGGGGGCTGTTGTTGGCGTGCGCGGGGGGCGCCGCAAACCGCGCCGAGGGGTGGGCCGACGTCAGCCGATGGAGGCGGCGGGGACGACGCCGGCCATCCAGATCCCGAACGCCACGGTGACCGCCGCGCAGACGACCGCGAGGCCCAGCAGCAGTGCGGAGCCCCGGTTCACACGGCGGGACTCGACCTCGGCGTCGTAGCTGCCGAGGAGGGTCAGCGACGCGGTGCGGTGGCGCGACATGGCCGGAATCGTGCCCGAAAAGACGGCCCGCGGAACGCGGCGCGCCCAGTCATGGACGAGGTTTGACATCCCGTTTTCGTCGGAATCATCAGGTATCACCGAGCGTGGATCCGCCCTGACGCAAAGGAACGAGACACGCCTCACGTGTGGGGGGATCGACATCGATACCTACGGTTACGAAAGAACCGAGGCCCCGCCCGAACAGGGAAAACAGGCGCTCCGGTAAGCCCG